>CAXUIQ010000004.1:14054-29041 GCA_964250815.1 uncultured Acetobacteraceae bacterium | reverse complement strand
CCGAACCAGCGCCTAATAAGGGCCGCTGCCACGAACAAGGGACGACGATGCTAAAACCTACGTTGGCGACATCCTTGCTGGCCCTCGCCCTGAGCACGACCGCCCCCGCCGCGCCCTTCCGCTGGGCCAACGACGGCGACGCCAACTCCATGGACCCTTACACGCGCAACGAGACCTTCCTGCTGTCGTTCACCCAAAACATCTACGACCCCCTGGTGCGCCGCAACCGCGAGCTGAAAGTCGAACCGGCACTGGCGACAAGCTGGGAGCAGCCGGACCCGCTGACCTGGCGCTTCCACCTGCGCCCAGGCGTCAAGTTCCACGGCGGCGAGGCGTTCACTGCGGACGACGTGCTGTTCAGCTTTCAGCGCGCGTCCGGCCCGGGCAGCCAGCTCAACGCCACTTTCTCCACCGTGAAGGACGTGAAGAAGATCGACGACCTCACCGTCGATTTCGTCACCAAGGCCCCCGACCCGATCCTGCTGCAGGAACTCACCCAGTGGGTCATCATGTCCAAGGCGTGGTGCGAGGCGCACAACGCGGCGCAGCCCGCGGACCTCACCAAGGTCAAGGAGGAGAACTACGCCACCCGCAACGCCAACGGCACCGGCCCGTTCATCCTGGGCACGCGCGAGCCGGACCGGCGCACCACGCTGCGCAACAACCCGGCCTGGTGGGACAAGCCGGAGCACAACCTGACCGAGGTCACGTTCAACGTCATCGCCTCCGCCAACACCCGCGTCGCCGCCCTGCTGTCGGGCGACGTGGACATGATCTACACCGTGCCGCCGCAGGACATGGACCGGATCGGCCGCACCCCGGGCCTCAAGCTCGCAGTCGGGCCGGAGCTGCGCACGATCTTCTTCGGCTTCGACCAGGCACGTCCGGAGCTGCTGAAATCCGACGTGAAGGGGAAGAACCCGTTCCAGGACGTGCGGGTGCGCCGGGCGTTCAACATGGCGGTGGACGCGAAAGCGATCCAAAGCCGGGTCATGCGCAACCAAAGTCATCCCACGGGCCTGATGTACGGCCCCGGCGTCAACGGCTACACCGAGGCGTCCGACCAGCGCATCCCCTACGACCCCGACGGCGCCAGGAAGCTGCTGGCTGAGGCCGGGTATCCCAACGGCTTCGGCGTCACCCTCGACTGCCCGAACGACCGCTACATCAACGACGAGGCGATCTGCCAGGCGGTCACCAACATGCTGGCCCGCATCGGCATGAAGGTGACGCTGAACGCGCAGACCCGGCTGCAGTACTTCGCGCAGATCTCCAACCCGGACTACCATACGAGCTTCTACATGCTCGGCTGGACGCCCACCACGTACGACGCGCTGAACAGCCTGTTCAACCTCGCGGGCACGCGCAACGGGGTGCGCGGGGTGTTCAACGACGGCGGCTGGTCGAACGCGGAGTTCGACGGGCTGCTCGACCAGATCACCGTCGAGACCGACCCGGCCAAGCGCCAGGGGCAGATCGAGCGCGCGTCCAAGATCATCCACGACGAGGCGGCGTTCATCCCGCTGCACCAGCAGACCGTCGTCTGGGCCTACCGCAGCAACGTCGAATTGCAGCAGATGGCGGACAACACCTTCCCGCTGCGCTACGTGACCGTGAAGGAGTAGGACGCCATGCGAAACGCCGAGCCGATCTGGCAGATCGTGGACGGGAAGCGCCCCGAATACATCGCGCTCGCCGACCGGGTGTGGGACACGCCGGAGCTGGCGTACGGCGAGCACCGGTCGGCGGCCGAGCACCTGGCAATGCTGGAACGGGAAGGTTTCCGCATCACCCGCGAGGTTGCCGGCATCCCCACTGCGATGATGGGAGAGGCCGGGGAGGGCGGCCCGGTGATCGCGATCCTGGGCGAATACGATGCGCTGCCGGGCTTGAGCCAGGAGGCCGGGCTGGACGAGCCGCGCCCAGTGGAGGGGCAGGGCGGCGTCGGCCATGGCTGCGGCCACAACCTGCTGGGGTCGGCGGCGATGCTCGCGGCAAGCGCGGTCAAGGACTGGCTGGCGCAGTCGGGCCGGCCCGGCCGCGTGCGCTACTACGGCTGCCCGGCGGAGGAAGGCGGCGCCGCCAAGGGCTTCATGGTGCGCGCCGGGGCGTTCGCCGACGTGGACATCGCGATCTCCTGGCACCCGGCGTCGTTCTCCGGCGTGAACGAGGCGGTGAGCCTCGCCAACACCCGAATCGACTTCACCTTCGCGGGCCGGGCCAGCCACGCCGCCGCCGCGCCGGACCTGGGCCGCAGCGCGCTCGATGCCGTGGAGCTGATGAACGTCGGCGTGAACTACCTGCGGGAACACATGCCGGACGACGCGCGGGTGCACTACGCCTACCTCGACGCGGGCGGGATCGCGCCGAACGTGGTGCAGGCCCGGGCCAAGGTGCGCTACCTGATCCGCGCCCGGGACCTCGCAGGCCTCACTGCCCTCGTGGCGCGGGTGCGCAAGATCGCGGAGGGTGCCGCGCTGATGACGGAGACGGCCGTCAGCGCCCGGACGGTCAGCGCCGTCAGCAACCTCCTGGCCAACACGCCGCTGGAGCAGGCGATGCACGACAACTTCCAGCGCCTCGGCCCGCCCGGGTTCGACGACGCCGACCGCGCCTATGCCGAGCGCATCCGGGCCACGCTCACCGACGCCGACATCGCGGCGGCGTTCGACCGCGCCGGGGTCCCGGTGCGGCGCGACCTCGCCATGTGCGACTTCGTGATCCCGTTCGGCGCCCGCGGACGCGGCGGCCAAGGCAGCACGGACGTGGGCGACGTGTCCTGGGTGGTGCCCACGGTGCAGGCGCGCGGCGCCACCTGCGCCGTCGGCACGCCGTTCCACTCCTGGCAGTTGACCGCGCAAGGCAAGAGTCCGGCGGCGCACAAGGGCCTGGTCCACGTCGCCAAGGTGATGGCCGGGACCGCGCTCGACGCGCTACAGGACCCGGGGCTGATCGAGCGCGCAAAGGCCGATCTGACGGAGCGCACCCGGGACACGCCATACCGGTCCCCGCTGCCCCCTGACGTGCAGCCGCCCATCCAGGCGATGAGCCGCGGGGTGTAGCTGGACGCCGCTTGCCTCCCCATCCCGGCGGTGCGTGGCTGCAGGGCACGAGCGCTCAGGCGCAGGGAGCACCGCGCCCCGGCGTGACGAAGCCGCAGAATGGGTCCATGCTGCTCCCCTAACAACGAGGGGAAGTGAAATGCCGCGTTCTGTTCTGCTGCTGGGCGCCGCGTGCCTGTCCTGCACCGTCGTCTGGGGCGCCGCCCGGGCCGAGACGGTGCCGTTCAGCGCCACGATGGCGGGCACGAGCGAAGTTCCGCCCAAGACAACGGCCGGCGCGGGGACGGTCACGGCCTCCCTGGACACCGCATCGAAGATGCTGACCTACGATGTGGAGTATTCCGGTCTGTCCGGCCCGGCCACCGCCGCGCACTTCCACGGCCCGGCGGAGCCTGGGGCGAACGCCGGGGTGGTCGTGCCGTTCCCGACGCCGGCCAGCCCGATCAAGGGGACCGCCACGCTGACGGACGCGCAGGTGTCCGACCTGATGGCGGGCCGGTGGTATGCCAACGTGCATACCGCCGCGAACCCGGCGGGCGAAATCCGGGGGCAGGTGACGCGCGCCAAGTGACGCGGGCATAGCCGCCGGCACGCCGCGCCGGCAGGAGGAAGGAAAACTTACATCAAACTTTCATGCCCGGCCCATGTTCGGTTGAGCGACTTTCCCCTTTCCACCGACGGGCTGCTCCTTCCATGCCGACCTCGACAAGCACACGAAGCCCCGGCCTCGCCGGCCACGGCGCCGGGCAGCTCGCCGCCGTCCATATCGACACCTACAACGCCGAGCTGCGCGACGAGGGCGGCTTCATCGGCGACCGCGCGAGCGGGCGGGCGTTCCGGGCCATCCTCGACGACGTGCGGGAGCGCGTGCGCGACGATGATGGCGAAGGCGACCCGGTCGGCGACGTGCCGAGCAAGGAGATCAGCAAGAAGAAGCTCGACCGGCTGATCCTGGACGGCGATCCGGAGGCGGCGGGCGTGGTGCTCGGCACCATCGAGGAGTTTGCCCAGGAGTTCGCAACCGTGATCCGCCGCTTCATGCGGCTCGACGAGTGGCGGGGCACCCAGCGCATCGTGGTGGGCGGCGGCCTGCGCGACAGCCGCATCGGCGAGCTGGCGATCGGGCGCACCGCGGTGCTGCTGAAAGGGTCGGAGCACGAGGCCGCGATGCAGCCGATCCGGCACGATCCCGACGAGGCCGGGCTGATCGGCTGCGTCCACCTGGCGCCATCCCCGATCTTCCCGGGCCACGACAGCATCCTGGCGGTCGATATCGGCGGCTCCAACATCCGGGTCGGCGTCGTCGGGCTGAACCTGCGGGAAGCGCCCGACCTGTCCAAGGCGGGCGTGCTGACCTCCGAGCTGTGGCGCCATGCGGACGACCAGCCGGACCGGGAGGAGGCGGTCGCGCGCTTGGTCGCCATGCTGCAAGGCATGGTCAAGCGGGCGGGCAAGCAGGGGCTGCGGCTGGCGCCGTTCATCGGCATCGGCTGCCCCGGCCTGATCCGGGAGGACGGGTCGATCGAAAAGGGCGGGCAGAACCTGCCCGGCGACTGGGAGCACCGGAGCTTCAACCTGCCCCGGCTGCTGCGCGACGCCATCCCGGGCATCGGCGGGCAAGAGACGACGGTGCTGATGCACAACGACGCGGTCGTGCAGGGATTGAGCGAGGTGCCGTTCATGGGCGATGTGGAGCGTTGGGGCGTCATGACCATCGGCACCGGGCTGGGCAACGCGCGCTTCACCAACCGGGCCGGCGCCGGGTAGCGCCAGGTCGGCGGCGAGGCGGCGCCCGGGGCGCGGGCGTCAGGCGGAGGCGAACTTGAGCAGGCTGCCCATGGTCCGGATCGGCTGGCCGTCCGCCACCGGCTGCCAGTTGGGGTTCTGCCGCAGGTAGGAACACCCGTCGGACGCCAGGATGCCGATCAGCGTCTCGGCGACGATCCGGCGGCCCACCGCGCCGAGCCGAACCGGTTCCGCGTTGCCTTTGCCGCCGGGTCCGGCGGCCCGGGCGAACCACTCGTGCTGCGCTTCCGCCAGCACGTAGTACCAAAGCGGCGCGCTGCCGGCGAAGCTCGGGTCGAGATCGACGAGCTTTGGGCTTTTCGCCAGTTCGTCCACGATGGCCTTGCCGACGAAAAGCTGCTCGTCGGGCACGCGCGGGACGCCCATCGCGTCGGCGACCGCCTGGCCGCTCGGCAGGTCCATGGACATGCCGCGCAGCAGGTTGCGGGTCGCGAGGTTCGCCGGGTTGCCCGCGGGATCGACCGGCTTGGCCTGGAGCTGCTCCAGGGTGAGGGGCGGCGAAGGCGGGGTGGTCGTCGAGAACTCGGGCAGGAAGCCGAGCGGGTTCACGAGCGACGTGTCGATCTTGTAGGCCGGCTGCACCCGCCGCGCGCCGCCCCGTTCGCCGGAGCCGTCGATGTCGAAGAACAGGCTCCAGTCGATGGCCCACTGCTGGGGAAAGGCGTCGAAGCCGTTGAGGCCGCGCGACTGGACGCCTGCGAAGACGAAGAACCGCCCTTGCAGGCCGCGCCCGATCTCGTCGGGCGTCGCCAGCAGCGGGTTGTCGCCGCCGCGGAGCTGCGTGTTCAGGCGGTAGATCGGGCGCACCATCGAATGGCCGAAGCGGTAGGCGGCGGCCGAGAACTCGATGGGCATGAACGCGTCGTTGCGGGGCCTGTAGAAGCGCAGCCGCGGCTCCTTTTCCCAGGCGGGCCGGGCCTCCTGCCGGTAGGGCAGGATTTCGTCCACCACCTCGTCGCCGCAGATGCGCGGCAGGAAGTCGTTGACGACGGTCCATTGGTAGTGCCAGCGGACGAGCTGCTGCACCTCCGCGAACGCCATCCCCGGGTTGAGGTCGGCCAGGCGGTTGTGGAATTGCAGCACCGTGGAGTGCAGTTGCGAGACGATGACGTTCTCGTCGTTGCGCTTGTCGCCGATCAGCGCCCGCTTGGCGCGGGACGGGTCCTCGGGGTCGTCGTAGCGCGGCAGGTCGCGGCGCGGGCTGGGTTGGTCCAGCTCCAGCAGCGGCCGTCCGAGCCGGAAGCGGTTGCCGTCATACATGTAGGGCTGGTCGTCAGGCCCGCGCCCATACACCGAGTCCAGGTCCAGCCGCGGCGTGCGGAAATCCACCAGCGCGTCCGGGTCGTTCTGCTGCTGTAGGCTGGAGGCCGGGTCGAAGGTGAGGTCGTGGTCGATGAACTGGCCGAGGTAGGTGTAGCCGGCGGGGATGCCGCTGTTCTCCTCGTCGTCCTGCAGGATGGCGTCGGTTTCCGGGGAGGCGGTCGGGAGCTTGGGGGTGGTGTCGGTCGCCTCCGGCGGCGCCAGCATCGCGTCGCCCAGGGCGCGCAGCGCGTCTTCCGGCCAGGCGGCCGGGGCCAGGTTGCGGAACATGCGGCCGAAGCGCCCCTCGAACATCGAGGAGCGGCGGCGCACCATGTCGCCGCGCACCCCGCCGCCGTGGTTGCCGGACGCAAGCTTGTTCATTCCCGCACTCATCTGAATCTCCCTGGCACCGTTGAGCAAAGCGCTCTGCTGCGCTGGCGGTGGTTTGGGCCGGTCCGGCGAACGACGCTGTGACCTCGGTCACGCCGCGGCGGCGCCGGCACCGCTCCGCCGCGGATGGCGTTGCCGAACCGGCAGCCCGCGCCCTATCCTGCCGCGGCCACAAGCCGGTCCAGCCATGCGTCGATCCATGCTCGTCATCCCAGGTATCGTCGTTCTCGCCGTTGCGGGCGCCGTCGCGGCGTGCGGGGAGCGCGCGACCTTGCCGCTCGAGGCGGGCATCGGGCCAAGCCCGGCCCTGCCGGCGCCGCACCCGACCCTGCTGCCCACCGTCAACGTCGCCACGGCAACCGGCTGGGCGGCGGGTGCGGCCCCAGTGCCGGCGCCCGGCCTGCACGTGGCGGCGCTGGCGCAGGGGCTGGACCATCCGCGTTGGCTCGCGGTGCTGCCGAACAACGACGTGCTGGTGGCGGAGACCAACGCGCCTACACGCCCGGACGACGCCAAGGGCGTGCGCGGCCTGGTGCAGCGGGTGCTGTTCTCCAAGGCCGGCGCGGACGCGCCGAGCGCCAACCGCATCACCCTGCTGCGCGACGACGGGCATGGCGGGACGGAGCGCCACGTCTTCCTCCACGGCCTCCACTCGCCGTTCGGCATGGCGCTGGCCGGGCAAGACCTTTACGTGGCCGACACCGACGCGCTGCTGCGCTTCCCGTATCAGCCCGGCCAAACGGAGATCACGGCGCCGGGCACGAAGATTTGCGACCTGCCCGGCGGCCCCATCAACCACCACTGGACCAAGAACGTGGCGGCAAGCGCGGACGGAAGGACGCTGTACGTCAGCGTCGGCTCCAACAGCAACGCGGCGGAGAACGGCCTGGCCGCAGAGGAAGGGCGCGCCGCCGTGTGGCAGGTCGATGCGGCGACCGGGGCGCACCGGGTCTTCGCCGGCGGCCTGCGCAACCCGGTCGGCATGGCCTGGCAGCCGCAGACCGGCGCGCTGTGGGTCGCGGTGAACGAGCGCGACGAGATCGGCAGCGACCTGGTGCCGGACTACATGACGGCGGTGCGGGACGGCGCGTTCTACGGCTGGCCGTTCAGCTACTACGGGCAGCACGTGGACGAGCGGGCCAAGCCTCCGCATCCCGAGATGGTGGCGCGCGCCATTGTCCCCGACTATGCGCTGGGCGCGCACACGGCGTCGCTGGGCCTCGCCTTTTCGAAGCCGGGCAGCCTGCCGGCGGCGCTCACGGAAGGGGTGTTCGTGGGCCAGCATGGCTCATGGAACCGCAACCCGAAAAGCGGCTATCGCGTCGTCTTCGTACCCTTCGCGGGCGGCCGGCCGGTCGGCGGGCCTGTCGAGGTCCTAGCCGGCTTCCTGAACGGAGCGGGCGAGGCGCAAGGCCGTCCGGTGGGCGTCGCCATGGACCAGCACGGAGCGCTGCTGGTCGCCGACGACGTGGGCAATACCGTATGGAAGGTGACCGGTCCGTAAGGAGCGGGACGGAAGCCGAGGTGCTTTCGGCGGTCCATCACGAATGGATGAGTTGCCGTCCGTGCGTGGCCGTGGCTCTTGATCACGAAGCGTTCAGCGACAGATGCCGAGTCTCAGGGTGTGGCTCAGAGATCAATTTAGATGCGTTGTTCCTGCTGCGTGCCTGGCCGACGCGCCTTCGGTTCAATGCAGCCTGCCATGGTCCAGCCGCTTGCCCGACGCGAGCGGCGCGTCATGCTCCGCCGGGTGGCCTGGGCGCATTCGAGACAGCTTATCGGGACGCATCCCATTGTACAGGTTCGCATTGTGCGGGACGGACCCCCATGAGATTGGCGGAACCATGGACATGCTTCCGCGCGGCAACTTGGCTGGTGCTGTGTTCGCTGCTTCCGGCGCTTGCCGCCTGCACCGGCGCTTCGCCGCGGGCGGAGCGCAGGCCCGTCCCGTCCGCGCAGAAGGCCCGGCCGCAGCAGGTCGTCCACCATGGCCGCCCGGTTGTCCATACGGCGCGCCCTGCGGCGCCGGCCGTCGCCGCAGTCACAGGCGCCAATGAAAAGGAAAGGCTGTTCCGGGACTTCGTGGATTGGCAGGACGCCCAAGATACCGCTCATTAGGCGGCCCGCCAGCGGCGAGCGTTCCTGACCGTGGCCTGGGTGTTCGTGCGGCGGCATCCCGGCAGGGTCGGATCGGTGACAGGAGACGGCGATCTCGTTTGTGCGTGCGAAACCCACCGGCTTTGCCATGAACCCGCGCCTGGGTGATCCGGCCGTCCAGCTCGCGGATGCGGTCCGGCAAGCGAAGCCAGCTACGGCCTTGCTCGGCACGGATGCGCGTGCTGTGTCGGTTGCCGTCGATGGCTGCCTCGCCTTGCTGTCCGATGCCCCTGTTCGCGTCGTGCGGGTCCGTGGGTTGCCCGGCGTGCCGCTGACCCTGTCGCAGATAGTCAAGGAGATCGGCGCCCACCATCAGGGAGCGCCGGGGAGCGACGACGACGAGCTGATCGTCCGGGTGCTGGCGACGCGGAGCCGTGGGGAGGACCAGGTTGTCCTGCTGCTTGAGCAAGCCGAGCTTCTGCCCTTGGCGACGCTGGCTTTCCTCCAGGTGGCGCTCACCGTGTTCGGCGCCCGGACTCCGCGGCTGCAATTGTTGTTTGCCGGGCACCCGAAGTTCATGCAGCTGATCGACCGGGATGAGCTGGCAGCGCTTCGCGACCGGCTCGGACCCGTGATCCGGGTCCAGCCGCAGCTTGCCGCCCTGGGCGGCAAGGCGGTGCCGCAGCGTGTGGAGCTTGGCCGGGCCGCGAAGAAGCGCACCGTGGCTGGCCTCAGTGGCCGGCAGTGGGCGTTCGCCGCGGTGCCCGCGGTCGTGCTTGCTGCGGCGGCTGCAACGCTCGGGAGGGATTGGCAAGACTTCCCGCGCCTGCCCGACCACGCGGCTTCTCCCATGTCTCCTGTGCAGATCGGTCCCTCGGCAGCGGCCCAGACTCTGCCGCAAGACGCGCCGCCGCCATCCGAGCCGGCCATGCCGCCGCAAGCTGCCGAGCCGAAGGCGGAGCCTGCGCCGCCCAGCCGCGGAACTGGCGTGGCAGACATGCCGGCGTCCTCCCCGGCTTCACAATCTTCCCAGGCTCCACCGCCCAGCCCTGAACCTGACACGGCAGCGGCGTCGCTGCCCGTCCGTGGTCCCGATGCGACGGCCGCGGCGCCGCTCCAGCCCTCGCCTCCCAGCCGCGAACCCGATGCGGCGTCGCCGCCGGCGCCGGAACGCCGCGCCCTGCCGAACAGCGAAAGGCTGGCCCGGCTTCGCAGCGATTTCGACCGTTTCCTGTCCCAAACGGAATGGGGCTCGAAGAAGCTGAGCGAGAACGAGCGGTCGCGCCTATTCAACGAATACCTGCGCTGGAACTACGGCACCCTTGCGACCACCCCGTCGCCGGCGCCTTGAAGGCGCTGGGCTGCCCTGCCCCCCGAACGGTTGATGTGCGCTTGCCGGATGCCGCGGCGGTCAGCGGCGGCTGGCCAGCAGGATCACGTGCGGCCGTGTCGGCTGCTGCGTCCCCCATTGCGCTTCCAAGGTTCTGGAGCCTTGCCCCGGCGCCGCCTGGGACGGTCCGAGCGTCGAGGCCCAGGCGTTGTTGAGCGCGAGCTGCTCCGTGGAAACAGCCTGGACGCGGGCGGCCCCGGGAAGCTGGGCGAGCACCTTGCGCTGGTAAGCCGATGCCAGGTCGGGCGTCTTGGAATGGTAGTGGGCGGCGGCGGTGTTCCAATCCCCGCTCTCGGCGTAGAGCTGGCCAAGGAACTTGGCTGCATAGCGCACGTTGGCCGCCGGGTCGAACGCCTCCTCCAGCGACGCGAAGGCTGCGGGGTGATACATGAGGTTCACCTGCATGCAGCCCACATCCACCGAGGTGACGTTCCGGGCGCGGAAGGTGATCACGGCGGCGATGGCTTCGGCCTTCGTGTTGAAGACGTAGCCGCGTCCCTCGGCATTGATGCTCCATGGCCACGCCTTGAGGTTGCCGTCGCGCGGATCGACCCGCCCGCTTTCTACCCGGCCGATCGCGGCGAGCAGGTTGGCCGGCAGGCGCGCGGCCGACGGGGTTCCGGCTATCGCCAGTTGGCAAAGGTCGCCAGCGCGTCCCGTGTCCGCCCGCGCGGCCTGCGCCCAGGCGCAAAGCGGCGCAAGGCAGGCCGCAAGCATCAAACCGCGAAGTCCGCGCATTCCCAATCTCCAAACCGTCAACCGATCCTCCAGCGCCCAGCCAGGCGTCACAAATATATCGTTCCGCAAACGTTTGCGAGACATATCGTCTCTTGTGCCTTCCTCCATCTCAAAGTATCGCGATCCACCGCCTTTGCAGGCGGATTTTGGCATTTTTCGGGCTTTGTCATCTTCAATGGCGCTGAAACGAACGAGGGGCGGCGTCCATCCATGGAGCGGGCTGAATGAGACGGTGGCGGCGCCTGGCCCGGTGCGTCCGGCATGGGCCATGCCTGGCCTCGACGGCCCTCGCGCGGGTCCGGGCGCTGCCGGAGGCTGGCCTCGGCGACGTGCTGCACGGCCGGCCCGCGCTCGTGGTCGCGCCGCACCCCGACGATGAGAGCCTGGGATGCGGCGGGCTGATCGCCGAAGCGGTCCGGCTGGGCGGAGCGGTCCATATCGCCGTGGCGACGGACGGCGCCGGGTCGCATTCCGGGTCACGGACGCATGGCCCCGAACGGCTGCGGCAGCTCCGCCGAAGCGAGACGCTGGAAGCGGCGGGCGTGCTGGGCGTGGCCCCTGCGCGCGTCAGCTTCCTGGACCTCCCGGACGGACACGCGCCGCGGCATGGCGCCGGGGCGGAGGCGGCCGGGCAAAGGCTGGCGGCGCTGGCCCGCGAGATCGCGGCCGGGACGATCTTCACGAGCTGGGACTACGACACCCATCCCGACCACGTCGCGGCCCATCGCTACGCCGTGATTGCGGCGCGCGAGGCCCGGGCCGCCCTGTTCTCCTATCCCGTCTGGGCCTGGGAACTGCCGCCCCGAACGCTGATGCCGAACTTGCGCTGGAGGGGGTTTTCCATTGACATCGGGCCGCATGCCGCCGCCAAGCGCGCGGCTGTCCTCAAGCACCGTTCGCAGACCACGCCGCTGATTGCCGACGACCCCTCGGGCTTCACGCTGTCCGATGCCCAGCTCGCAACGATGATCACGCCAAAGGAGTTCTTCATTGCCGAAAACCAACGTGCCCGAGACGTATCGCCTGGCCGGGTGGCGAAGTTCGCAGTCGCCGGATAGGCGGCGAGGCAGGTGGTGGACCCTGCTTTGGACCGGCATCCCGGCCCTGGCCGCGTGCGTCCCGGCGGCGGCCTGGGCGCAGGGCAGCGACGCGAACAACGCCGGGGCGGCGCTGAAGTCGGCGTGCCGGACCGACTACCGCCGCCATTGCGTGGGCAACGACCCCGCGGCGCCCATCGCGGCGGCGTGCCTTGCACAATACTACACGAACCTTTCGAAGAACTGCCAAGCGGCGCTGGACGCCTACAACGCGCCCCCGGCGGACACCGGGCAGGAATAGCGCCGGGCAGCAACGGCACGGGATCAGGGGCGCTGCCGGTGGCGGCCGCCCAGGGCATCGCGCAGCGCCAACGCCGCGAAGCGGCCCATGCCCTGGAGGCAGCCGAGGACGTTTGCGCGGTACGTGAAGCCGAAAGCGGGATCGATCGGCGCCCCGCCGAACAGTTCCCGGGCGCTGCCCTTGAGATCCCAGACGAAGTTCCTGAACAGGAGCCAGTGGCGCACGTGCTTCAAGTACAGGGCGCCGTTGCCGCGGGCATAGATGCGGTTCAGCTTCGCGACTTCCGCGTGGTCCCGCCGCCCGTGGTGGTGCGCGACCACGAGGGACGGCGCGTATTCCACGGCGATGCCGGCGAGAAAGGCGCGATACAGGTAGTCGGTGTCTTCCCCGGCCTCCAAGGGAGCGCCCGCGCCGAACCGTTCGTCGAACGGGCCGATGCGGTCGTAGGTGGCGCGCGTCATCGCCATGTTGCAGCCGTGGATGAACCCGCCCGGATGCCGCTTGCCGTCGTATTTCGCAGGCGCCGGGTCCGTCTTGATGGTGAAGGGCAGGTCTGCGGGATCTCCGAGATCCACCCGGCCCCCGCGCACCACCATCCCCACGTCGCGGGCAGACAGTTCCATCAAGACGCGGACGTAGTCGGGGGCGAGGCGGCAATCGTCGTCGGTGAAGGCCAGGACGGCGCCGCGCGCCGCACGGACGCCGGCGTTGCGCGCCGCCGCGAGGCCCTTCCGCACCTCGCGCACCAGCGTCACCCGCAACCCGGCGGTTTCCGCCCAGGAACTGACGACCGACTGGGTGTCGTCGGACGAAGCGCTATCGACGACCACCAACTCGGCTTCGGTGCCGCCGCAGGCTCGGGCGGCAAAGGCGACGGATTGCAGGCTTGCGCGCAATGCGCACGCCCGGTTGCGCGTGCAGATCACGACGGAAACATCGACCATCCATTGCCCAATTTTTAAGCGTTGTCCTGTTCATAGGACCTATGGCTGCAACCGCCAAACAGGCGGTCGGTTCTTACGATCAAGACCATGAAAAAAGCCGCAAAGCTGCCGTGATGCCGTGTCCTGTGCCTGCGCCTGCAACGACGCTCCCGTGCTGAGCCGAGGGTGGGCAGGAGCCTTTCCGTCGCCAGTCCCTTCAGCCAGAGATCCGATGCCGCTTGTGTCCGTCATCATCCCCGCCTTCAATTCCGCCTCCCTGATCGGCAACGCAGTCGGCTCGGCGCAGGCGCAGAGCGAGGGCCGCATCGAAATCATCGTCGTTGACGACGCCTCGACCGACGGCACGGCGGCGGTCGTCGAGAGCCTGGCCGCGGCGGACGCCCGGGTGCGCCTGCTGCGGATGAAGCGGAACGGCGGCCCGGGCGCGGCACGCAATGCCGGTTTGGATGCCGCGGGCGGAGAGTGGGTCGCGTTGCTGGACGCGGACGACCGATACCATCCGCGGCGCCTGCAAGCCCTTCTGAAAGCGGGAGGGTCGCATGGGGCGGAGCTTGTCGCAGACAACCTGTCCCTTGTGCGTGCGCCGGGCGCGCGGCGCGCCGGGCTGATGATCCCGCCGGAATGGCTGCGCGAGCCGAGCGTGGTCAGCCCTGCCGCGTTCGTGGAGGGCAACATCCAAACAGCCCGGCGGCGGGGCGTCGCCTACGGCTACCTCAAGCCGATCATCCGGCGCGACTTCCTGGAACGGACGGGCATCCGCTACGACGACCTGCGCTTCTCCGAGGATTACGTCTTCGCGCTGCGCTGCCTGCTTGCGGCGGCGCGCTACGTCATCCTGCCGGACGCCATGTATGACTATGCCGTTGGCGCCGAGGGCCTCGCGACCCGGCATACGGCCGATGACCTCGCGGGCCTGATCCGCTTGGAGCGGAGCCTGCTTTCAAGCCCTGGCGTGAAGCCGGGCGGCCCTTTGCACCGCGCGATGACGCGCCATATCCGGTCGGTCGAGCTTGCGCTGGGGTGGTTCCGCTTTGCGCAGGCGGTCAAGCGGCGCGATCCCGTGGCGGCGTTCGCGCAAGCGTTCCAGAGTCCGGCCCACTTCAGGCACATCGGCCGGGAAGGCCTACGGGCCATGCCCCGCGCCCTGGTCCAAGGAAGACGACGGAAGCACGCATGAGCGACGCGGACCAGGACTGCCTCGTTTCCATTCTGCTGCCGACCTACAACTCGCGGCATCTGGTCGGCACTGCGATCCGGTCGGTGCTCAATCAGACGCAGCGCCGGTTCGAACTGATCGTGATCAACGATTGCTCAACCGACGACACGGCGGAGGTGGTGGCGGAGTTCGCCCGCGGCGACGACCGGATCAAGCTGCTGCGCACGGCGCGCAACGGCGGGCCTGCGGCCGCGCGCAACCTCGGGTTCGACGCGGCGCAGGGGCGCTGGATCGCGTTGCTCGACTCGGACGATGCCTATGTCCCGGAACGGCTGGCGCGGCTTCTGGAACTTGCCGATGCGAATGGCGCCGACATGGTGTCAGACAACCTGCTGATGGTTCCAGCCGGGGAGCCGCCTTGGCTGCTGATCCCGCCGGATCTCCTGAAAGGCCCCCAGCGCCTGACGGCGGCAGAGTTCATCTACCGCAACATCGGCGACCCGAAGCACCCCCGGCTCAGCTACGGTTTCATGCAGCCGATGATCCGGCGCGACTTCCTGTTGGCGCACGGCATCAAGTACGACGAGCGGAACCGGTTCGGCGAGGACTTCATGCTTTATGTCGCATGCCTGCGCGCCGGGGCGTGCTGGTGGGTCACGCCCGAGGTCCTGTACCGCTACGCCACCCGGCCGGGGGGGGGGGCGGGGGGGGCCCCCACCCGCGCCCCGGGGCGCGGGGGCCCCCCAGGAGACGCCAGGGTGGGG
>CAXUIQ010000004.1:0-14044 GCA_964250815.1 uncultured Acetobacteraceae bacterium | reverse complement strand
GGCCGGGGCGCGGGGGCGGGGGGGGGGGGCACGCCGGCGGCCCGGTCCCGCTCCGCCCCCCGGCGGGGGGCGCGGACGGCGGTGCAACCCGCCGGCGACCTGTGGCGCATCGCACAGCTTGAAGACGAATTCTTGAGGGACCCCGCCGTGTCGCGGGACGTGGCGCTCCGCGACGCCTTGCGACGGCACAAGGCGAAGATCGACCGGTTGTACTATTACCGGGCGTTCACCGACGCGGTCAAGCAGGGCCGGTTCGGGGAGGCCGGGCGGCTGCTGTTCCAGTCTCCCTCAAGCTCCAGCTACATCGCGCTGGAGACGATGCGGCAGACGCCGGTCATCCTGCGCAAGACGCTTCGCGGCGGCTATTTCCCTGGAGCGGGCCGCGTCGCATAGGGACCAAGCCTCAGACCGCGCCTTCCTTCTTCAGCACCGCCGGCAGCGTTTTCAGCAGGATGGCGATGTCATGCCACAGCGACCAGTTGCGCACATACCAAACGTCAAGGCACACACGGTGCTCGTAGGTTGTGTTGCTCCGCCCGCTGACCTGCCAAAGGCCGGTGATCCCTGGCTTGGTTTCAAAGTAGTACGAGATGTCGCGGCCGTAGCGCGGGATCTCGGCGTCGATGATCGGGCGGGGGCCGACCAGGCTCATCTCGCCGCGCACGACGTTGAGCAACTGGGGCAACTCGTCGAGACTCGTCTTCCGGAGCATCCGGCCGACCGGGGTGATGCGGGGATCGTCCTGGAGCTTGTGCGTCGCCAGCCATTGCGCCCTGGCCCGCGCATCGGTCTTGAGCACGTGTTGCAGCACCTCGTCGGCGTTGGTGACCATTGACCGGAACTTGAAGCACCGGAACGACCGCCCGTTCTCGCCAACGCGCCGGTGGCCGAACAGCGCCGGGCCGCCGTCGGCACGGACCAGCAAGGCAAGCGCCAGGAAAAGCGGCGACAGGACCACCAGCAGGGACAGCGCAACCACCTGGTCGAACAGCGTCTTCACGAAGCGGCTGAACGGGCGCGCAAGGTTGTTGCCGTACACCAGCAGCGTCACGTCATGGGTGAAGAAGTACTGGCTGTTGAACGCGCTGACCGGCAGCCCGTCGATGGCCGGCACGAGCGCGAACGGCACGCGCTCGCGCGACAGGTCCTCGGCGAAGCGGGCGGCTTCCCCGGAAATGTCGCCGCGTGTCGCGATGACCGCGAACTCGGCATCGTGCTGCTCCAGCAGCCACGTGCCGCGGCCCGGTGCGTGGTTGACCGCGTGCAGGCCGACCGAGGCCACGACCTCGTAGCCGAGCCGGGCGTCCGATTGGAACGCTGCCCGCGTCGATTTCAGGGCAACGTCGTCGCCGATGATAAGGGTGCGCAGGCGCCATATGCCGAGATCGTCCAGGATCGTACGGGCCAGCTTGCGCATCAGGAGCAAGCAAGGTAGGAGCACAACCCATCGGGCCACGCTTTCGAACCCGAGTTGGGAGCCGTAAACGATGACGCGGATGTAGCTGTCGCACAGGAAGCCGATCGCGACGCCTGCCGCCAGGCCGCGCAGCTCCGTCCAGATGGGCACGCGCAGCGTGTAATGGCCGCGGCAGCCGAAGTAGGCGACGAGCAGGCCGGCGACGAGCATGCTGCCCCACCCGTGCCAACTGAACCCTTGGCTGGGGATTTGGCCGAAGGCCCGGTCCAACGGCACGCTCTCGAACGCCATGTGGGCCAGCAACGCCGCCACCGCCGCGAGAACCAACGCGACGATGTCGGCGGAGAACAGCGCCATCCAGCGAATCGTCGCCGGCTTGAGGGGTGCGTTGCCGACGCGCGACCGCGGCGAGGCTCCACGTGTCAGAGAGTTGACATGCATCCGTTAATCCCTCGCCTGTCGTCTAGGTCGGCCGCGCAACATGGGAGCGCCTGTCACAAGGGACAGTCTCTTACATCTGTTAACGCGGACTATGCCGCAATGCACACAAAGCGCCGATCACGTATCCTTGACGACGCTCGTGCGGGCAACGGCGGCCTCGGGGCGAGGGCGCGGGAGGCGGGACACAGGGTCCGGTCGGCCCCGTGCAGTCCATCCATCGGAGGAAGCGGAGCCGGTCCGCTGCGGACGGAGGGCTAGAACACCCGCTCGAACACCGTGATGACGTCCCCTGGCTGGACAAAGGTTTCCCGCCCCGCGCCGCCTTCGGTCGTGACCGCCTGCTTGTTGCTGGTGCGGACGATCGAGAAGCGGTCCTTCACCGCGCGGTAGGTGAAGCCGCCGGCCACCGCCGCCGCGGTGACCACGGTCATGGCGGGCTGGTAGGGGTATTGCCCCGGCCGCGCGACCTCGCCCAGGATGAAGATGGGCCGGTAGGCGATCACCTCGACCGAGACGCTCGGGTTCCGATAGAGCTTGGACCGGGTCAGGGTTTGGGCGACCGCCCCCTCCAGCTGCTTCGGGGTCAGGCCGCCGGCATGCACGTCGCCGACGAGGGGCAGCGCGATCTCGCCCGCCGCATCGACCCGGAACTCGCCCGTCAACTGCTGCTCGCCGAACGTGATGATGCGGATCTGGTCGCCCGGTCCCAGCGTGTAGATGCTGGCGTTCACGTCCGGGACGGGCGGAAGCCCCTCGCCAGGGCCGCTGCAACCCACAAGGCCAGCCACCGGGAGCGCCGCAATGCCGGCCAAGGCGACGCGCCTCGATAGCAACCCGGGCCTTGTCTCTGTCATGCGCATGACCTTCTCCTGATTTCTGCATCCATCTTAGCACGTTAGGGCCGGTTTGGTTGCAGCGTCGAGAGCAACGGCGGCGCTTGGGCCACGATCAGGCATGAACGTTGCATCTTGGCCGCATGGCATGACCATAATCGGGGGCGGCTGTCCGCAACTCCGTCTTGGGCCGCCTTTGCCCTTGACCGCACCGGCACGCTCGTGTCCTTGCGGGAACGATGGACGGCGGCGGAGGCACCATGGGACGGTCGGGAACACGGCGGCGCTTGTCGTGTGTCGGGGTCGGCCTGTTGGCGCTGGGCGTCTCGTCCGGCGCGCGTGCCCAGTACATCGAGAACTACTTCCCGACAGGCGTGCCGGGCTTCGACCGCGACCAGGGCGTGACGGTGCTGTCCCGGCTCCGGCCTTTGTACCAGGAGCCTGGCGTGCGGCTCGGGGCCTACACCGTCAACGCGCGCTTGGACGAGAGCGTCGGCTATGACTCGAACATCCTCGGCTTCAAGGGCGGCCCAAGCAGCGGCTTCGTCCGGACCTCGCCCTCGGTCAGCGCCACCTCCAATTGGTCCCGCGACCGCTTCGGCATCTCGGCCAGTTTGGACAACTACTCGTACTTCAGCGCCCCTGCGCTGAGCTACACCAACTACAACCTCTCGGTCGGTGGCGGCTACACGATCGGCCGCCATGACCTGAACATCGGCTACTCGCATTTCCGCCAGCACGAAACGGGCACGGACATCGGCGCCGTCGCGACGACGACGCCGCTGCCCTACGACGTGGATGCCATCCGGGCGGACTACACGGTGGAGGCCGGGCGGTTCTCCTTCGTGCCCAACATCGACGTCCGCCTGTTCCAGTTCGGCAACGCGGCCGTGGTCGGGCAGCCGACCAACCAAAGCTACCGCGACCGGACCGTGGTGCTCGGCGGCGTCACGACGCGCTATGAACTCAGCGACCAGCGCAGCATCCTGGTGGTGCTGCAAGGGATCAACTCGCACTACATCCGGCCGCAGGCCGGGCAGCCCAGCAACAACTCGAAAAGCTTCCTGTTCCTGGCCGGCCTCGACTACCAGGCGACCGGCCTGTGGCGCTACCGCCTGCTCGCCGGGGCCGAGGTGCGGGCCTTCGCCTCGTCCCAGTTCGGTACCCGGGCGGCCCCGATCGCCGAGGCGAACGTGGTCTACACGCCGACGGGGCTGACCACCGTGACCGGCTTCGTGCGGCGGCAGATCGAGGACGTGCAGTCGGAGGGAACCGCCGGCTACACCTTCACGACGACCGGCCTCGTCGTGGACCATGAGCTTCGGCGCAACATCCTGCTGCAAGGCCGGGCGAGCTTCCAAGCGGCGGAGTTCTTCCAATCGACCGGCACCACGACGAGCTACACGCTGGGTGGCGGCGCGAACTGGCTGGTCAACCGCCGCCTGCGCCTGTCCGCCGACTACGACTTCACGCAGCAGAGCGGGCCGGGCAACGCCACGGTGGTCGGCACTCAATTGGTGAACACGCCGCTCAGCCCTGGCCAGCAGCTTGCGACGCCGGCTGGCCAGCAACTGAACACGCTGACCACAGGCAGCTACAACCGGAACGTCCTGCTGTTCGGGGTCCACCTGGCGCTGTGACCGCGGGCCGCCGCGGGCCGTCACAGTGGCGGCAACGCCGCAGGTTGTCGCAAGGGCGGCAACGCCGCCGGGTTGTCGGAGTGGCGGCAACGCCGCCAGGCCATCAGCCGAACGCGACCCCGTTGTAGAGCGGAAGCCCGCGGTCGAGCGCCTCGCGCATGAGGATGTAGTGCTGCAGCATCGGTTCGGAAAAGGCGAAGCTGTCCGGGCCGATGCTGCGGCACGCCCGCACCGTGCCGGTCTCCAGCAGCCGATCCCAAATCCCTGGCTCCAGCCAGCGTTCGGCGATGTAGTGCACGCCCTCATGCTCGGAAACGACGAAGCGGGCGAAGCGGTCCTGCTCCCCGCCGGCAATCGCCCGCAGGCTTTCGAGCATCGCGCGGTCGCGCTCGCCTGCCGTGATCCCTTGGTAGATCGCGGCGACGCGGGGATCGGCCTCGTCCACCGCCCGGCGGAACGCCGCCAGCAGGTCCGGCGCCTCGACCTCCGGCGACCCGCGTGCGATCGCCTCCGTACCTGCATGCAAGCCGAGGAGCTGGGCCACGTAGGGCACGCCGCGGGCGACATCGACGACGGCCTGGCGCACCTCGGGCAGGAACTCGATCGCGGCGTCCCGGCCGCCCTGCACGAGGATCTCGTCGATCTCCGTATCGGACAGCAAGGGCAGGGCAAGGCCGAGGATGTTGCGCTGGATGGAGGGGTGCCGCCCGACCAGTTCCTCAAGGCTGTCGGACACGCCGACGATGATGAAGCTGAGCGCGGCGCCGCGGTCGGACGCCTGCTTGATGGCGTCGGCAAACCAGGTCCGGGTCGCCCCATCCTCCACGCGGTCGAACTCGTCGGCGATCAGCACCACATGGCGCCCCGCAAGGCGCCCGGGCAGGGCGGCCACGTCGCGCGGCTGGACCCGGCTGCGCGGCAAGGCCGCTTCGCAGCCCTCAAGCTCGTCGTCCTGGACGATGGGCGCCGCCAGCATCGACTTCGGCAGGTCGCGCGCCAGCCCGCGCACGATGTCCTCGAAGCAGCTGTCAAAAGAGCAGGTGTAGCGGCCGACCATGTAGCCGGAACTCCGGGCAGCCGAGGCCACCAGGTTGACGAGGGAGGTCTTGCCGCGCCCGCGCTCCCCGTACAGCACCACATGCGCCCGGTCGAGCGCGATGGCGCGGAAGATGCGCAGCAGTTCCGTCTGCCGCCCGCTGACCCGGCGCGAACTGCGCTGCGGGCGCGTCGGCGTGAACACCTCGCGCAGGGCGTGCTGCTGCGACGGCGGAGGCGGCATGTCGATGGGCGAGGAGCCGCCGGCGCGCGGAGTGCCTGGACGCGACGGCATGCTGAGACGCGGCGCCGCGTTCTGCCGGGCAGGGGACACGGCGACCTCCGGCGCGGAACGCGGCGAACGGCGGAGCATGCGCGTGACGAAACTCATAGGGGGAAGTAAATCACCTGGATGCTGCAATGCAACGCAAACCGTCGAACTATCGGGCCAGCCTCGATCAACACGATCGCGTGACCCCCGCGGAGATGCCCTGTGCGCCTCACGTTCTTGAACACGCTCTATCCTCCCTACGGCGCGGCTGGGGCCGAGACGACACTGCGCCTGCTCGCCGCGCAGATGGCGGGCCGCGGCCACCAATGCGATGTGGTGACGCTTACGCCGGGGCGGCGGGCCGAAGCGCGCGAAATCGACGGCATCCCCGTGCACTATATTCCGCTTGCGAATGTCTTCTGGCCGCACGGCGCAAGTAAAACCTTGCCGTGGCGAGTCATGTTCCAGACAATAGAGGCATACAACCCGGTCATGGAACGGCGGCTCGCGCGCCTGTTGCGCCGGCTGTCCCCGGACGTCGTGAACGTCCACAACCTCCAGGGCTTCTCGGCCTCGGCCTGGGCGGCGGCGCAGGGCTTGCGCATTCCCATCGTGCAAACGCTGCACGACTACTACACGGCCTGCCCGCGCAGCGCCATGTGGCGGCCCGGCCGGGGCAACTGCGCGTCGCTTTGCGGGGAGTGCCGGGTGTTCAGCCGGCCGCGCCGGGCCATGTCGGGGATGCCGGACATGGTGACCTGCGTCAGCAACCGGGTGTTCGACCGCCTCACCGCGGCCGGCGCGTTCCCCCGCGCGGCGGCCGGCCGGCAGCCCATCCGCATCATCCGCGGCAACAACGCCGCCGACGCGCTCCCGGACATGGCGCCGCCAGCCCCTGGCGCGCCGGCTCCTCATGCGCCGCTCCGCCTGGGCTTCATGGGGCGGCTCGACCCGTCCAAGGGCCTGGAGAACCTGATCGACGCCATGCGCCGGTTGCCGGAGGGTGCGGCCTGCCTCCGCATCGCCGGAACGGGGAAGCCCGACTACGCGGCGGCGCTGCACGCGCGGGCCGCGGGCGCGCCCGGCGGCGCGTTCCACGGGCACGCCGCGCCGCCGGGCTTCGTTCCCTGCCGCGCCCTGCTGGGGATCCCCGCCGGTTGGGAGGACCCGTTCCCCCGCGTGTTCCACGAGGCGCTGGCCTACGGCGTGCCGAGCCTGGCCACCCCGCTGGGCGGGCTTTCGGAGGTGGTCGAGCATGGCCGCAACGGGTTCCTCATCGGCGGGACCGATGCGGAGGCGCTGTCCACAAGCCTGTCCGAGCTGATCCGCGAGCCTTGGGATCGCAGGATCGTGTTCGAGGAGTGCCGCAAAGCCGCCGCAAATTTCACCCCTTCCCGCATTGGGGCGGAGTACGAAGCCGTGTTGATGGCAGCCGCCGCGCGCCGCCCGGTCCCGGAGGGAGCCGGGGCCTCCTGGCGCGGTGCCGCGGCCCCGCCGCTCCACCAATGACCGTCACCCGGGGAGTCTTGCCTTGCTAGGTCAGCAACTGCTTGCCGCCGCTTGCGTCTTCGCGGCGATCGGCGTGCATCCCTTCACCATGTATCCCCTGAGCCTCGCGCTGCTTGCCCGGTTCCGCCCGCGGCCGGTCGCGCCGGCGCAGCCGGACGGCGCGGCCCCGGCTCCCCGGGTGGCGCTGTGCGTCTGCGCCTACAACGAGGAAAAGGTGATCCGCGCCAAGGCCGACAACGTGGTCAGCATGCGCCAGGCGGTGCCCGGCCTTGAACTGCTGGTGTATGTCGATGCGGCGTCGGACCGCACGCTCGAAATTCTGCGCGACTACGAAGGCGAGATCACCGTGGTCGCGTCGCCGGCGCGGCACGGCAAGACCCACGGGATGAACACGCTCGTCCAACGGACCCGCGCCGACATCGTGGTGTTCACCGACGCGAACGTCATGTTCGCCCCCGACGCCATTCCCCAGCTGCTGCGGCACTTCGAAGACCCGGAAGTCGGGTGCGCCTGCGGCCACCTCGTCTATACCCGCTCCCGCGACAGCGCGACGGCGGTGACGGGTTCCCTCTACTGGCGCATCGAGGAGACCATCAAGGAGCTTGAAACGCGCAGCGGATCGACGATGGGGGCGGACGGCTCGATCTTCGCGATCCGCCGCGCGCTGCACCGCCCGCCGCCGCCGGACATCATCGACGACATGTACGTGTCGCTGTCCATCCTGTGCGGCGGCCACCGGGTCGTGCGGGCGAGCGACGCGCTGGCCTACGAGGAGGCGACGACGCACGCCGGCGACGAGTTCCGGCGCAAGGTGCGGATCGCGTGCCAAGCCTTCAACGTGCACCGCCTGCTGCGGGCCGACCTGGCCAAGCTCTCGCCGTTGAACCGGTACAAGTACGTTTCGCACAAGCTGCTGCGCTGGTTCACGGCCTACCTGCTGGCGGCTGCGGCGCTTTGCTTCGCGGCAGGGCTGGCGGCGCTTGGCGCGTGGGGGCTGCTGGTGCAGTGCGCCATGTGGGGGGCGGCGTTCCTGGTCGTCGCCCGGCTGTCTCCCGCCGGGCTGTTCGGCAGGGTCCTCGGCATCGCCACGGCGTTCGTCGCGACCGGCTTGGGCGTCGCCCAATCCCTGCGCGGCAAACGGTTCCAGGTCTGGACGCCTCCCGCCTCCGCCCGCGGCTGAACGCGGGCAGTCCCACGTAGAACCGCTGCGGCAGCTTGGGGGAGGGGCCTGGCCCGCGATCGGCGCCAGGCCCCTCCGGGGATCACGCCCTCATGTTGAGCGCCATCACCACCGGTTTGCGCGACGCCGAGGACAGCGTGCGGATCGACTCGCGCACCGCAGCACGCTTCGAATGCCTGGCGCCGACCACGAGGACGACGGCATCGACGATGTGCGCCAGCACCATGCTCTGCGTGGCGCTGCCGATCGGCTGGCTGTCCATGACGACAAGGTTGTACTCGTCCCGCGCTTCGGCGACCAGGTTCTGCAACTGCATCGAGTCCAGAAGCTGGTTCGCCGCGGGCTGCGCGCCCTCGACAAGCAAGTGGTCGAGCGACGTGCGCCCGTCCTGCCGCACCTGCTCCTGCCAATGCTCGCCGCCTTGCAGCGTCTCGATCAGGCCGTTGCTGGGCGGCACCTTGAGGATGCGGGCCAACGAAGGTTCCCGCAGGTCGCCCTCCAGCAACAAGACGCGAAGCCCGTCAATGGCGGCGACGCGGGCGAACGCGGCGGTGAACTCCGCAGCGCCCTCGCCGGCGAGGCTCGACACGAACAGCACGCTGCGCGGCACCGGGCCGCGCCCGGAAAACCGCAGCCGGGTGCGGAGCGCACGCAAGGCCTCCGCTTCCGGCCCGCTCGGATCGGCGGCGACGCGATCCGCCAGCGGCATCCCGCCCGCCGGGCGCGGCACGGTGGCGAGCGGGGCAAGGCCCAAGGCGGTCCTGAACTCGCTCGGCCCAGCGAAGCCCCTGTCGCGGCGTCCGCGCGCCAGCGAGAGCAGCCCGCCGAACGCGCACCCGCTCACCATGCCCAGCAGCCCCGCAACCTTGGGCCTGGGGCTGGACGGAAAGGATGGCGCGACGGCCATGCTGACCACGCGCACGCCGCTCTGCTCAGGCCCGATCTGGCGCGACGCGGTCTGCGCCTCGCCTTGCAGCAGGGTCTGCAAAACGTTGCGGCGCGATTCCGCGTCCCGCTCAAGCTGCTGCAAGTCGGACTGCACCGCGGCGAGGCCGCCGGCATTCCTTTGCGCGGTCTCAAGCTGCCCTTTCAGGTCGGCCTCCCGCGCCCGCGCCGCATCGGCTTGCGCGGCGAGCGAACCCATGACCCGCTGGGCTTCCAGCGCCAAGTCGCTGCGCACGGAGGCAAGCTCGGCTTGCGCCGCGCGGATCTGCGGGTGGCCCTGGCCCAGCGTCGTCGAAAGCTGCGCGATGTGGCGCTCCGCCACCGTTTCCTTGTCCCGCAGGGCGCCGATGGTGCTGGAGCCGAGCAACGCGGCGTTGTCGCCCGACACGACCCCGGTTTTGGCGATCACGCTGGCGCGCTGGTAGTTCGCCACCGCCTGCGCACGCTCGGCGCTTGCATGGGTCAGGGCGCTCGACAGGTCCTCAAGCTGCTGCTGGCTGACGCTGCCGGCCCGGGTCTGCACGAGGTTGTACTTCTCCCGCGTCGCGGCGATCTTGTTTTCAAGGTCGCCGATCTCCTTCCGGGCCTCCGCCACCCGGCGCGACAGCTCGGAGTTGGCGTCGCTGTTCGCGGAGATGCGGCCCTGCGACTTATCGGCGGTGTAGTTCCTGATGACGCTGTTCACCACGGCGGCCGCCGTGTTCGGGTCCTTGGACGTGAACTGGACCACCACGATCAGGCTGCGGTTGTCGTTGATGATGCTGAGGCGCTGCGCGATGCTGCCGATCACGCCGTCCTTCACGACCGCCTCGGGCGGCGGCTCGATGGGTCTGGTGACGTCCGGCAGCAGGCCTATATCGGCCAGCGGCTCGGCCACGGCCTGCGGCAGCGCGCCAGCAATGGACCGCTTCATCTGCTCGCCCCAGGGCATCGGGCGCAGCGCGGCATTGAACTCCGGATTGTCGATGAGGTGCAGCTCGTCCGCGACCTCCTGGAGCAGCGAGCGCGACATCAGGATCTGCACCTCGCTGCGGACCAGCGGCATCGGGTCGGCCATCCCGTCGCCGCTCAGCGCCCCTTGCAGCGCCGGAACGGCGAAGCGTTCCATGTCGATCGACAGGACGCCCGCCGTCGTGAACTGCTTGGGCACCGAGGTGACGGTGTAGGCGTACCCGGCTGCGCCGAACAGCAGGCCGAAGAACAGGATCAGGGGCCAGTTGCGGCGGAGCGTCGCGATGAGCTGCGCCGGGGAGATGGCCGATTCGTCCGCCGCCGGGGGCGTCTTCTCAAACCGCTCGTCGAGGAGAGCAACCTCCGACATGCCTCATGTCCTTTCCTGCGGGCCGGCAGGTGGCAGCCGGCCAGGCCTACGGGTGATGCAACGCAGCAACGCGCCGGACGGTGCGGGCCGCCTGGACGAATTTGGAGCGCTTGTGACTTTCGGCCGGGTTGCGCCGCTGCCATCTAGCGACCATGCAAACCGGCATAGCGTATTTCATATTGGCCCACCACCGGCCACAGCAACTGCGCTGGCTCGTTGAAGCCTTGGCGCGGCCCGGCGGCGCCCAGCGCGACACGGTCTTCCTGCATATCGACCGCAAGTCGATGCTGGGCCTCAAACCCGGGCGGCGGGGCATATGGCAAATGGCGAAAGCCCTCGCGGCGGAGCACCCGAACGTGATCCTGATGCGGCCCCGCTTCACCAACTGGGGCGGGTGGAGCCTTGCGCGCATCCAGCTTGACGCCATCGACGCCGCGCTGGAGGCTTCTGCCGGCTGGTCGCATTTCGTCAACTTGAGCGGGCAGTGCTACCCGATCAAGCCGATCGAGCAGATCAGGCAGGCGCTTGCGGCGGACCCGGATCAAGTCTTCGTGCAACTGCGGCACCTTTCGACGTTGCCCGCCGACGACTGGCACCTGCGCTGGCACCCGATGGTCGAACTGCCGCACCGCGCCGTGAAGCTCAAGGGGCCGCGCCCGCCGCCAGCCGACTTCGAACTCGCCTACAAGGGGTCGCAATGGTCGATCCTGCCCCGCGCCTTCTGCGAATGGCAACGGCGCGCGCCGGTCGCCAAGCCCATACGGCGCTACCTCAGCCATCTCCTGCTGTCCGACGAACTCATCATGCAGACGCTGGTCCGCAACGGCCCGTGGCGCGGCAAGGTGGCGCCGCACTACGGGCGCGAGATCATCTTCCCCGGTCCCAAGGTGATGACCCGCAACGACTTGCCGCGTCTGCTGTCCAGCCCCGCCCTGTATTCGCGCAAGTTCGACCACGAGCGTGATCCCGAGGTCCTGCCGGCGCTCGCCCGGCAGTTCGGCTACCCCATGGGCGGGCTGCCGAGAAGCCCGGCGCGCGTGGACGCGGTGCCCGACGAGGCCCTGGCGCAATGAGCCGGGCCGCGGCGGGCCGCGCCCTGCGGGTGGCGCTGATCGACCCGTCGCTGGTCACCTTGCCCTATGACCCGGCGCTCGCGGCCGGCTTGCAGGCGGAAGGGCACCAGGTCGTGCTGCACGGGCGGGCGCCCGGCCCGGACGACAACGCGGCCGACGGCGCGCCGCTGCGCGAGAGCTTCTACCGCTTGGCCGGCGCCCCGGCTCTGGCGCGCCTGCCCCGGGCGCTCCGCCTGGGCATCAAGGGACTGGACCACGCCTGGTCGATGCAGGCGCTGCTGCGGCGGCTGCGGCGGGAGCGCCCGGACGTGATCCACTTCCAATGGCTGCCGCTTCCCGTCGTGGACCGGCGCTTCCTCCGACGCCTGCGCGCGGTCGCCCCGTTGGTGCTGACCGTTCACGACACCAACCCGTTCAACGGCAACCCGACCGGCGGCTTGCAGCGGGTGGGCGCCCGCGCGGCGTTCGCGGACTTCGACCGCCTGATCGTGCACACCGAGCAGGGCCGCGCCCGGCTGCTGGCCCATGGGGAAGGGGAGGGCCGGGTGGCGGTGCTGCCGCACGGCCTGCTCGGGCGCGCCGGGCCGCAGGCCGCCGCGGACGCCATGCAGGGGGAGGTCACCTTCCTGCTGTTCGGCAAGATCAAGCCCTACAAGGGCGCCGACCTGCTGATCGAGGCCTTCGCCCGCCTCGACCCGGCGCTGCGCCGGGAAGCGCGGCTGCGGATCGTCGGCAAGCCCTACATGGACCTCGCGCCGCTGCACGACCTCGCCCGGCAGCGGGGCGTCGCGGACCGGGTCGCCATCGAGCCTCGCTTCGTGGGCGACGCGGAGGTGGGCGGCATCTTCGCGCCCGGCGCCGTCGCCTGCTTCCCCTACCGCGAGATCGAGGCGAGCGGCGTGCTGAGCCTCGCCATCACCTTCGGCCGCCCGATCCTCGCCGCGCGCCTCGGCGGCTTCGCGGAGGCGGTGCGGGACGGGGAGCACGGGCTGCTCGTCCCGCCGGAGGACGCGGGCGCGCTGTCCGCCGCCATGGCGCGCTTCATCGGGGACCGCGGGTTCGCAGCCGCCTGCGCGGCGCGCGTCCTGGCGCTCACGGCGTCGGTCCCGACCTGGCCGGAGATCGCGCGGCGGACCGCGGAACTCTACGCCTCGCTGCCGCGGCAGCGGGTCGCCGCAGCTACTTCGGCGGCGTAGGTGCCGGAGCGGTCAGCGCCGGAAGCGGCCCCAGGAGCTGCACCTGGATGACCTGCGGCGGCTGGCTGCCCAACTTGTAGCCGGCCCACCCCGCCACCGCGATTGCGGTTCCGACCACGATGGCGAGATTGCGCGGCGTCTCCCAGAACAACCGCCTTCGCTTGAGTTCGATGTCGATCTCCATTTGCGTAAGCTTGACCTTCTGCTCGTAGCGCACTTCGTCGTCGGTCATCTCGGCCCCATGCAGCAGCGCCGTCTCAAGCGCCCCGCTACAGCCCGGCGTGCAGCGCCTTGGCCGCTTCCGGCAGGCGGCCGTCCGTCACCTTGGCGTCGTAGTCCGGCGCGCGGTAGTTCCAGTAGCAGGCGTAATCGACCGGCCCGCCTTCCCGCATCCAGGCCAGCATGTTGCGGACGAACACGGGATCGTCGCCGCCGCCGTGCCCGTCCGGCCGGGTGCCGGTGCCCCATTCGGGAAAGGAGCGCGGCTTGCCGCGGGTCTTGGCGAAGTCGCGGTGCCAGCGAAGCCCGGCCTCGTGGTTCAGCAGGTACTGCCAGCGCTGCGCCGGGTCGGCGATCAGCGGCCAGGATTGGTTGTAGATGTCGAGGCCGACGACATCCACCACGTCGTCGCCGGGGTAGGCGTCCTCCCTGGGGCCATCAACCACGGTGGGGCTCCAGTCGAAGCGGAAGCGCGCGCCGGGCACGCCGCGCATCGCGAGCGCGATTCGCCGCCAGAACGCCTTATAGTCGGATGGGTTGCCCCGCGCCGTCCAGGAGTACCAGCCGCCGTTGAACTCCCAGCCGATCCGGACCATGCTGTCCGCGTAGGAGGTCTCGACCAGCTTGCGGCCCAGCGCCGCGAAGTGCTGGTCGTAGTCGCCGCGGGCGCCCTGCGCCAGGGTCGGCTGCCCTTCGCTCACCAGCATGGGCACCGAGACGACCAGGCTCCGGCGCCCGGCGTCGCGCCAGCAGCCGGCCATCCACCCGGCCTCGTTGACCATGCCAGCCCAGGTTTCCTTTTCCAGGAAGTCGAGCACCACGTCGAGCGGACGGCCCAGCCACTTCTCATAGGCGGCGACCTCCGGCACGCCCGTGGAGCCGGCGCCGCCGTAGGTGCCGATGCGGATGGCGGCCGTGCTGATCGCCTTCTATCCTCGCGGGGCGTTCCTGCTTGCGGGAATGC
>CAXUIQ010000003.1:0-37043 GCA_964250815.1 uncultured Acetobacteraceae bacterium | reverse complement strand
CCTGGTCAACATCTTCGGCGGCATCATGCGCTGCGACGTGATCGCGGAGGGCGTGATCGCCGCCGCCCGGGAGGTGAGCCTCGGCGTGCCGCTGGTGGTGCGGCTGGAGGGCACCAACGTCGATCTCGGCAAGGAGATCCTGGCGAAGTCCGGCCTGCCCATCGTCAGCGCCGACAACCTGGCGGACGCGGCCGAGAAGGTCGTCCGCGCCGTGAAGGAGGCTGCATAATGGCCGTTCTCGTCCATGCCGACACCCGCGTCATCACCCAGGGGTTCACCGGCGCGCAGGGCACCTTCCATTCCGAGCAGGCCATCGCCTACGGCACCAAGGTCATGGGCGGCGTGACGCCGGGCAAGGGCGGCACCCAGCACCTGAACCTGCCGGTGTTCGACACGGTGGCGGAAGCGCGGGAGGCCACAGGCGCCACGGCGTCCGCCATCTACGTGCCGCCGCCGTTTGCCGCCGACGCCATCCTGGAGGCGATCGACGCCGAAATCCCGCTGATCATCTGCATCACCGAGGGCATCCCGGTCTTGGACATGGTGCGGGTGAAGCGCGCCCTGTCCGGCAGCCGGTCCCGCCTGATCGGCCCCAACTGCCCCGGCGTCATCACGCCGGAAGCCTGCAAGATCGGCATCATGCCGGGCCACATCCACCGCCGCGGCACCGTTGGCATCGTCAGCCGCAGCGGCACCCTGACCTACGAGGCGGTGAGCCAGACCACGGCCGCCGGGCTGGGGCAAAGCACCTGCGTCGGCATCGGCGGCGACCCGGTGAAGGGCACCGACTTCATCGAGGTCCTGGAACTGTTCCTGGCCGACCCGGAAACGCAGAGCATCATCATGATCGGCGAGATCGGCGGCCAGAGCGAGATCGACGCCGCCGAGTTCATTGCGCGCAACACCACGAAAAAGCCCGTGGTGGGCTTCATCGCCGGCGCCACGGCGCCGCCGGGCCGCCGCATGGGCCATGCCGGCGCAGTGATCAGCGGCGGCAAGGACACGGCCGAAGCCAAGTTCGAGGCGATGCGCCGGGCCGGCATCCACGTCGCCGAAAGCCCGGCGGCGCTCGGCAGCACCATGGTGCGGGCGTTGCAGGGCTGAGGCCGCAGGCCGTCGGCCAGGCATCGGAGGGCGCGAAGCCCGGCGTTCGCAGGCAGCGGGTCAGTCCGAGGTTTCCGTCGGGATGAAGGCCGCGCAGCCCGCCGACACCACGGTTTCGATCCCGTCGATCATGAGGGCGCCGGTGCCCTCGGCAACGTAATAAATCTCCGGCTGCGCATGGCTGTGGAGTTTCAGGCCCTCGCCGTCGGGCCTGAGCTCCATGATCCCGGCGCTCAAGCTCCCTGTCGGCGTAATGTCGCCGCTGAACAGCGTGACCCACGTCGCATCGCCCCGGGTGAGCATATCCTAGCCCTCACGGGGCCGATCCTTTGCGCTCGCGACGGTGCCTCGCGTTTGCTGGGTCATCCGAACGTCCGCTTTGCCCGTGGCCGAACGGTCGTGCGCCGCACTTCGCCTGTCAACTCGGGCAAGCCGCAAAGCGGCCCGCCGCCCGTTCGCGCCGGGCCAAGAGGGCGTCCAGCAGCATATGCGGCAGGGTCAGCGCGGCAAGGCCCTGGATGGTCAGCGCGAGCAGCCGGTCCGGCACCGCGCCGCCGTAGAGCGGCCACAGCGCGGCGCCGATCAGCAGGGTCAGGGCGGTGATCGGCAGGGCCAGCAGGAGCGCGCTGCGGCCGTCGCGGACCCGGGGCGCGCGCACCGGGCTGCGGATCAGCGCCGCGGTGTGCGCCGGCGCGTGCACGCCCACGAAGTAGATCGCAAACGCCGTCAGCGGCGGCAGCACGACGAACATGGCGGCGAGCAGGCCCGGCACGGCCAGCAAGCGCCCTTGCCGGCCCGCCGCCGCTTGGCCGGCCCACACGATGGCCAGGGCGAGCCAAGCCAATGCCGCCGCCCATAGCCATTCCGGCAACTGCGGCAAGGGCGCCCCGGCGACCGTCCGGAACACGGCGGCGGTCGCGTCCAAATGGGCCAGCGCCGGCACCGCGATCGGCAGTCCGCCCCGCACAGCCACGTCAAGCCCGTCGCCGGCCTCCGCGTCCTCGGTGCCGAAGTGCCAGGCCGACGCCGCCAGGAAGGCCAGGAGCGTCGGCCCTGGTGCCCCATACCAGGCCAGGAGCACAAGGGCAGACAGGCCAAGGTAAGGCAGAGAGAACGTCAGGAACCAGGCCCGCCCGAACCGCGGGCGTAGGACCGGCCGCGCGGCCTCGCCGTCCAGTGCGCCGTGCGGCACGCCGAGCACGATGATGACGGCCAAGGCGCAGACGTGCTGGGCGCCGAGCGGCAGGGCGGCGCTGAGCGCCAGCGCCGCCCCGGCCAGCACGACGGCCCAAGCCATCGGGCTTGGGCGCTCCGCCGGGCCGGCCAAAGCCCATCCTGCGGCCAGGGCCATGCGGTCAGGCCGCCTTGCGCAGCGGCGCCCGCTGGCCGCTCTCCGCCAGGTCGCGCTCGGTGATCCTGGAGTCGGACCCCACGGTCATCAGGCCGTAAACCACCTTGGAGATCACATCGAGGATGGCGATGGCCAGGACGCTGCCGGTGTCGCCGACCCAGTTGAGGCCGTCAGGCGCCACGGCCAGGATGACCGGGTAGATCAGCCACAGCACCGACAGGATCACGGCGTTGCGGCGGTAGGTCGTCCGCACGTCGTCCCGTTCCAACGCATTGGCCTGCATCTGCGAGACCCAGATGACGTAATATACGCCCAGGAAGGCCGCGCAGGACACGATGAACCACGTCCACTTGATCCAGGCGACCTCGGACGCGCCGAAGAAGAATGCGGTCAGAATCATCATGAGGTCGGCTAGCACCGCCCCGGCAATCGCGCCGGCCCGCTTCTCCCCGGCGTGCATGGCGGTCATCGACAGCGTGACCAGGAGCAGCGGCGTGGTGAACGTCCAGTCGATGTAGCGGGCGAAGTAGAAGATGCGCCCGGCGCCGGTCCCGGCCGCCGCCGCATCCGCGCCCAGGATAATCGCGCCCTGGCCGTTGGCCATCGCGAAGTAGGAACAGGCGGCAATCAGCGGCACGATGCCGTGCAGCACCGTATGCAGCTCCTCGGACGCCGTGCGCCGCTTGCCTGTGAGGAGGATGGCCAAGCCCCCGGCAGTCATGATGAACGTCGTCAACCAGAGCAAAGTGTGCGAATCCATACGTTGTGCCTGTCCAGAGTGGAAGCGAACAGACACAGCACCAGAGAAGCCGCTGGGTTTCGCAGTTGCGAATACGTGAACGCGGCTTAGGGCCGGTGAAGCAGCGCCCGGGGCCGGGTGAAGGTGCGCCGACCGTCCTTCAAACCCCAAAGCGGCTGCGCGACGGTCGCGACGGCATCGGCCGGGTTCGGCGCGTCGAACGCCACCAGGTTGGCCGCGCCGCCCACGGCGATGCCGTAGCTCCGCCCCCCCAGCGGGCGCCCCGCCCCCCCCCGGGGGCGGCGGCCCCCCCCCACCCCCCCCCCCCCCGCCGCCGACCCCGTGACCATGTCGAGGCACCCGGCCAGCTCCGCCGGGCGTGCTACATGGCACACGTTGGCGTACAGGTTGGCGATCCGGATCAGCGACCCGTCGCCATACGGCGTGAACGGGTTCAGCACGTTGTTGGTCGCAAGCGAGCACGTCACGCCCGCGCGGCGCAGCGGCTCGGCCGGCACCACGCCGCGCGGCTTGGCGTGATCCTGGCTGCGGCCCATCAGGTACAGGTCGGTCGCCGGCAGGATCGTGACCGCCACCCCGGCGCGCGCCAATTGCGCCGCAATCGCGTCGTAGCGCGCCCGCGGCACCAGCGAAAGCTGCGTCGCATGGCCCACCGTGACCCGTCCGCCCCAGCCATGCTCCTCGGTTTTGCGGCACACGTGCTCGACCTGCATGCCGTCCGTGGTTTCGGCGAGGTCCAGGTGCATGTCGATATCGACGTCGAACTCCCGGGCGAGCGCGAAGATGCGGTCGATCTGCCCGCGCGGGTCGCTGTCGGTGTAGGGCGCGGCGCCCAGCACCCGAGCGCCCTGGCGCAGCGCCTGGACCAGCAGGGCCTCGGTGCCCGGGTTGTTCAGCAAGCCCTCCTGCGGGAAGGCGCAAAGCTGCACGTCCACCGCCCAGGCGTAGTCCCGCGCCAACTGTCGCACGCCCTCGAAGCCGGTCGTGCCGATCCCCGGGTCCAGCTCGACGTGGGTGCGGACGTGCATGGTGCCGTGGGCGATGCAGCGTTCCAGCGTCCGGCTTCCGCGGGCGTGGACGTCCTCGGCGGTGAAGCCCCGCTTGGCGGCGGCGACCTCGCGCACCGCTTCCGCCAGCGTGCCCTCCACGGCGCGGCAGCGGTCCAGGATGCAGGTCTTGTCCAAGTGGAGGTGCGTCTCGATCAAGCCGGGCACGACCAGGCCGCCCTCGGCGTCGATCTCCGGGCCGCCGCCGGGCAGCGCGGGCGCGATGACCGCGATCCGGCCTTCGGCGATGCCGACATCGCAAAGCCGCAGCGCCGCGCCGTCGAGGACAGCCGCGCGGCGCACGGTCAGGTCAAGCATCGGGCAGGTCAAGCATCGGGCAGGTCAGGCAACGGCGCCTCTCCGGGGAGGGGTCAGGGCTTGCGCCGCTTGCCGAACAGCTCCAGCCGCATCGAGATCAGGTCGAACCCGAGCTGCTCCGCGATGGAGCGGATCAGCTTCTCGTGCTCGGCGTTCTTGAATTCCAGGACGTGGCCGGTTTCCACGTCGATCAGGTGGTGGTGCTGGCCGTGGTCGGTCGGCTCGTAGCGCGAGCGCCCGCTGCCGAAGTCGCGGCGGTGCAGGATGCCCTTCTCCTCGAACAGCCGCACCGTGCGGTAAACGGTGGCAATCGAGATGTGGGCATCAAGCTGCACGGCGCGGCGGTACAGCTCCTCGACATCCGGATGGTCCTCGGCCTCCGACAGCACGCGGGCGATGACCCGGCGCTGCCCGGTCATCTTCAGCCCGTGCTCCATGCACAGCCGCTCGATGCTCTGTCCCGCCGGCTGGAACTGCGGCGCCGCCCCTTTTGCCGCGCGGGCGGGCCTCGGCCGCAAGCCGCCCTGCCGTGCCAGATCGCTCAATCGCACACTCCGGTCCCCGGCGCCCGGCTGTTCCAAGCGCCGTGCCTTCTTTGCGCCCGGGCGGCGGCTGGCGTCAAACAGGATGTGGCGCGGCCGCCGGCCGCAACGCTCCCCGCGACGACGCGGCATCAGCCGGCCATCCTTGACCTCCGAATGAAATCCGTCAAAGGGGATCAGCAGCAGCCAAGTCCAATGGATTCGTGGCGTTGGCGACCGTGTTGCCGGAGCTTGCGTGACGACCCGACCGCTTCGCACCCATCAGGCCCACGTGGCCGCCGTCGTCCAGGCCATCGCCGCCGGCGAAGCCTCCGATGTCGCCGACATCCTGGCGGCCGTGACCCCCGGGGGCGGCAAGAGCCTGCTGCCGGTGATCGCCGGCGCCGCGCTGATGCGCGCAGGCGTCATCGACCGCATCTGCTGGGTGGTGCCGCGGGACAGCCTGCGCCTCCAAGCCGAAGAAGCGTTCGCCGATCCCGCCTGGCGCACCGCGCTGGGCCACGCCTTGTCCGTCCGCGCCGCCGGCAACGACCCGGACCCGTGCCGCGGCCTGGCCGGCTACGTCACGACCTACCAGGGCGTCGCCGCCGCCCCAGACCTGCACCTGGCCGAGTTCCGCCGGCATCGGTACTTGCTGATCGTGGACGAGGTGCACCACCTGCCGGCGCTGTCCGACATGACGCCGGAACCGCCGGTGCCGGGCGCCGACCCCGGCGCCGACGAGGCCTCCGGCTGGAGCCGCGCCTTGCAGCCCTTGCTGGAAACGGCGCGGCTGCGGCTTCTGCTGTCCGGCACGCTGGAGCGGGCGGACGGGCGCGGCATCTTATGGCTTCCGTATCGTGCCGGGCAGCGGGCGGCGACGCGGGAGGTGGACATGGCGGCGCCGGGCTGGGCCGTGGTCGGCTACAGCCGCGCCCAGGCTTTGGCTGAGCGCGCCGTGCTGCCGGTGACGTTCGGCGCGCTGGACGGGGAAGCGCGCTGGCTCGACCCGGACATCAAGCAGCCCGACGGGTCGCCTGCGGAGGTCGGGCCGCACCGATTATTCGGCCACTGGCCTACCGAGACGACGCGCCCGGCGCTGTTCACCGCCCTGCGCACCGGCTTCGCCGACGAGTTGCTGCGCCAAGCGTTCGACGCGACGCGCCGGCTGCGCGCCGGTCGCCGGGCGGAGCACGGGGAGGGCAGGGGGCTTGGCAAGCTGCTGGTGGTCGCCCCGGACCAGGCTTCCGCCCGGCGCTACCAGGAAGTCGTGCGCGGCTGGGTGCCGCGGGCACAGCAGGACACCGTGCGGCTCGCCACCAGCGACGAGCGCGATGCCCGGGAAACGCTGGCGAGCTTCCGGCTTCGGGGCGAGCCGACCATCCTGGTGACAGTGGCGATGGCCTACGAAGGGCTGGACGCGCCGGAGGTCGCGGTGGTTGCGGCGCTGACCCACATCCGCAGCCGGCCGTGGCTGGAGCAGATGGTCGCCCGCGCCACCCGCGTCGATCCTCACGCCGGGCCGTATGCGGCGCAGCGCGCCCTGGTGTACCATCCGGACGACCCGCTGTTCGCCCGCTTCCGCCACCGGGTCGAGACCGAGCAGGGCACATTGGCCCGCACGCCGAAGCCGAAGCGCCAGGGCCAGTTGCCGCTTTGGCTGCGGGAACGCCTGGATGCGGCGGAGCCGGCGGGCGGCATCGTGCCCCTCAGCAGCAACGCGCTGGCCTTGCGCTACGCCGTGCTCAAGCCCGGCCCCGACTTTTCCGCCAGCCCGCCGGACGTGCAAAGCGAGATGCTGGAACCGCCGAGCGTGGCCGAGCGCCGCCTGCGCCGCCGGGTCGGCGAGATGGTGGCGGCGCAGGCGGTGGAGGACGAGGGCGCGTTGCAAGGCGGGCGCGGCCAGGGCGGCTACCACCGCTACAACGCCGTGCTGAAGCGGGTGCTGGGCAAGAGCCGGGCGGCAATGACGCTGCAGGAGCTGGAGGCAGCGGTCGGCTGGCTTGAGCGCAATCGCCTATACGACAGCCTGCACCTGCTGGACGGCGACGCGCGCTATGCCTGGACGGCGCGGCAGCGCGGCGAGTGGGTGCCCCCTGTCGGCCGTGCCGCCACGCGGCGCGGGTGAACTCTCCCGGTTGTGATGCGGTGCAGCAATTTCTGACGAAGCCGGCCTTGCAATTGGTTCCGGCATCGACGATATGTGTAATGCAACACGGTGGCTTGCCATAGTGTTGCAGGACGTTTCCTCCCTAAACTTGGCGGTGCCTTCGGGCACCGCCTTCTTTTCGCGGGCATGTGCGGAGTCCGGGGCGGAGAAACGGCTCCTAGAGCGTTTTGCGGCTCAGTCACGACGAAGGTAGCCGCAATGGCGGAAGAACCCGGCTGCGTTCTGGGGCGTGATGGCGGCCAGCGCCGGGCCGCACGCCTCGTGCAGCGCGTCCACGGTGCGGGCGGCGACGCGGCGCAGCCTGGCCTTGACCTTGGCCCAGGCGGGCTCGATGGGGTTCAGGTCCGGGCTGTAGGGCGGCAGGTAACGGCAGGCAAAACCGGACGCATCGAGCAGCGCCCTGACCTGCGCCGTCTTGTGGGCGGGCAGGTCGTCCATCACGAGCACCGCGTCGGGCTTCGTGCGGCGCAACGCGGGCAGCAGCACCTGCTCCAGGCAGGCGCAGAACACGGCACCGCTGATTGCGGCCTCCACGCTCATCGCGCCCACCATGCCCTCGGCTCCGAGCGCGCCCAGCACGGTGACGCGCGCCCAGTGCCCAAACGGCGCCGACGCGCACGCGCGGCACCCGCGCGGGCTGCGGCCATGCAGGCGCGACAAAGTGGTCAGCACCCCGCACTCGTCCAAGAACACCAGGCGCTCCGGGGCGATCCCGCCCACGCCGTCTGGGTCGGTGTTCCAAGTCTCACGCGCTTGCGCCACATCCTCGCGCTCCCGCGCAAATCGCTTCGCGATTTCGCTGGCTCGGCCGCGCGCAGGCTCAGCTTCTTTCATGTCCAGCCCGCCCGCCGCAGCGCCCGGTGCACCGTGGTCACGCGCAAATCCCTGCGGGATTTCGCTGATGCACGCGCACGCCATGCGCCTCGGCCAAGCGCGCCGCGATCCCAGCCAAGCTCAGAGGGTTGGGTTTGCCCGCCAGCGCCAGCATGGCCGCCTCGACCGCGCCGCCGATGACCGGCGCAGGGCCGTGCCCCATCGGCTTGGCCTCGCACCGCCCTTCGTCTCGCACCGCCGCCACCCAGCGATGCCGCGGAAACGCGAAGCGTTTGCCGCTGGGTTGAGCGAGCCACCGCGAACCGGCGCGCAGCCGCTTCCGGCGTCCCGCCGTCCTCAACAGCTGCCAGCACGCGGCTGCGCAGATCCCTCGAATATGCTCCGGCCATGCATACCTCCGCCCCGCTACATGGGCATCAGCGTCTCAAGCTACACGCAAAATGCTTTAACCAAACCGAGAAGCTTGCCGTCTTCAGTGATCGCCCGCTCGCCCGTGTGCGGCGAGCACGGTCAGTCTCGCCAGATCGGCGTACACTTGCGGCAGCGGGTGATCGTTTCCGACCACCTCGGCGTAGGTCACACTGAAGCGCGCGCCGACCTGTCTGCTTCCGGCGTCGATGCCCTCCGCAATCCAAGATCCTACGTCGAAGGGCGAAAGGTGATTGTCTCGGCAACACTCGCCAGTAGGGGAATGCACCTTGATGGCGAACCCGGGTGGGCCGCCCCCTCAGCCAGCTTCAGGCCCAGGTAGTTGTGCGTCGGGCCGGATATGTGGCTGGCTCGGAACAGCCCGCCGTCGAATGACACGCGCATGCCGCCCTCCCGAGCCGGTGCCACCTTACCCAGCCGACGCCAACGAAGCTGCCGGAGCCGGACGCCCAGCCTGAAAGCCCTTGTCAGGCAGAGCGTGATTAGAAGATGGAGGGGCGAGCAACGCCTGGTGGCTGGCCCTGTTGATGCTGGTGGCGAATTCGGAGTTGTGCATTTGTTCGCGGGCGTGGCAATCCGCCGGACCTGCTTTCACCGGGCGTTTCGACCTCGCGAGGGATACAGGGGCAGCTTGGCAGCAAGACCGGCGAATTCGCCACCAGCATCCCCTGTTGCGTTGGAGCCTACATCGACCGCCCCTAACCTCTGCCACCGATTGGGCGTTGTCGTGGCGGGTTTGGCACGGGGCTTCGGCCTTGGCCCCGTGCCTTGGCCGCTCAGTGCGCCGCGATGAAGCTGGCGATGCGGGGCAGGATCTCGCCCCGCCACTTGCGGCCGTTGAAGATGCCGTAGTGGCCGACGCCGGGTTGCAGGTACTGCTCCCGGCGCTCCGACGGGATGTTGCGGCAGATGGTCTGCGCCGCGATGGTCTGGCCCGGCGCGGAAATGTCGTCCAGCTCGCCCTCCACGGTCATCAAGGCCGTGTGCTCGATGGCCGCGGGCGTGACCGGCTCGCCCCGGACCGTCATGCGGCCGTTTGCCAAGTCATGCTTCTGGAAGAACGTCTCCACGGTTTGCAGGTAGTAGCTGGCCGGCACGTCCATGACGGCGAGGTACTCGTCATAGAACCGGCGGTGCGCCGCCGCACTCTCGTCATCGCCCCGCACCAGATGGTCGAACATCTTGCGGTGCGCCGCGATGTGGCGGTCGGGGTTCATGGAGATGAAGGCGGCAAGCTGCAGGAAGCCCGGATACACCCGGCGGAACGCGCCGGGGTGCCACGGCGGCACCGTCGTGGTCACGTGCCGCTCGAACCACTGGATCGAACGCTCCTGCGCAAGCTTGGTCACCACGGTCGGCGCCGCGCGGGTATCGACCGGGCCGCCCATCAAGGTCATGGTGCGCGGCTGCGCCGGGTCGTTGCGGGCAGCCATGAGCGAGACGGCCGCGACCACCGCGGGCGCCGGCTGGCACACGGCAACGACGTGGGTGTTGGGGCCGAGGTGCTGCAGAAGGCCGATCACGGTCTCGACATAGCTGCTGAGGTCGAAGTCGCCATGCCGCAGCGGCACGATCCGGGCGTCGCGCCAGTCGGTCACGAACACCTCGAACCCGGCCTCCACCATGTCCTGCACCGTGCCGCGCAGCAGGGTCGCGTGGTGGCCGCTCATCGGCGCCACCAGGAGGACGCGCCGCCCGATCGCGCCGGGCGCCTGGAAGCGCAGCAGCCGGACGAAGGGCTGGTCCAGCTCGACCGTTTCGGGCAGCGGCTCCTCGCCGCCGCGGGTGGTCTTGATGTTCCACTCCGGCTTGCCGCGGGGCCGCAGCACGTCGTTCGCCACGTCGGCCCAGGCCGAAACGGCGCGGGTGCCCCAGGTCAGCGCCTCCGGTCCCGGGGCGGCGCGCAGCAGGGTGCTGGCGGCGCGTGCCCAGGCGCGGGCCGGCAGCAGGGACGCCGCGGCGGCATCGTGCAATGTATAGATCATCAGCGTCGTGTCTCACTTTTCATGCGGCGAGGCTAAGTCTCTCGCGGATTGGATATAGGAAGCGGAAGAAGCAAGTCATCTTGGCGCGATGCGGCAGGCTTCCGGCGCGGGGCCGCGGCGGCGGCGCGGAGGCGGAGCAGCTCGTCCAGCACCCGGTCCATCGTCTGCCAAATCGGCTCCTCCCCGATGCGCTCCTTCATGATCAGCCGGTGCGCGGCGAGCGTCACGTTCAGCGTGCCGCGCGTCGTCTCCGGCCGGGCGGAGCGCATCTGCACCAGCGCCTTCTCGACCTCGTCCAACGGCAGCGCCATCGCCTCAGCGATGGCGTCCGGCTCGGCGCCGGCCCGGCGCATGCGGCGGGCCTCGCCGACCTGCTTGGCCGACAGCGCGATGGACGGGCGCAGCAGTTGCGTGCGCCGGGACATCTCCCCCGACCCGCTGCCGGGCGCCTTGCCTTTAAACGCCATCAGAAGAACGGTCGATGCAGGCCATCATCCGCCTCGCAAGCTGGTCATCCTGCCGGACGGCAGGCGTGTTCCGGCGATATAGGGAGCCGGGCCGAACGTCGGGAACACAGCCGCGTGCGCGGCATCGCATTTATTCTTTTTCCAAATCGTGTTAGAGCAACCTCGCCTGCGTGTCAGGACTACGCGCTCGGGATGAAGATTGGGTAAACGCGGCTTGTTCCCCGCGGGTAAACGCGGCAGCGCGCGGCGGGCGGCATTGCGCCGGGCCGCGCCTGGCACTAGCCTTGGCGCCCTGGGGAGTATCGGCATGCCAAGCAACGAGTTGGAAACAATCGCGTCCTCCATCCAGGACGCCCTCCACCGCGCCTACGCGCTGGGCCGGAGCGACGCGCTGCGGCGGGTCGTGGAGATGGTCCAGGCGGACGAGCTAGGGTCGAAGACGGTTGCGCTGCTGGGCCACAGCCCGCCGTCCGCCATCGAAGCGCCGCACCCCGAGGCCGAGCATGTCGAAGCCAAGCCCGTCGAGGCACAATCCGTTGAAGCCCAACCCCTCCAAGCCCGGCCTGTCGAAGCCCCGCCCATTCATTTACCGCACGCGGAGGCCGAGGCCGCCGCCTCTGGCGATGCTGCGCATGACGGCCATGCCGAGCGCGCCGACGCAGCCCAGCGGGAGGAGCGGGTCCCGCCCGCCTCCGTGAAGGACTTCCTGCTGGACTACCTTTACCCGCTCGGCGGCAAGAAGTAGCGCCCATGTCGGTCGAGGCGCATCACGCCCGGGCCTTGCTGGAGGAAGCGCAGCTTGCGCTCGACCGCGTGCATCGGGCGGCGGTCACGGCCCAAGCCGGCGAGCTTCGGCGTGGCCTCGACCTGGCGGCCACGGCGTTGCAGCAGGCTGGGTCGGCCGGCCTGGGCACGGAGGCGGACCAGGCGATCGGAACCGTGCGGGCCACCCTGGAAACGGCGCGGGCAGACCTCGACAACGGTGCGCTGGTGGAAATGGAGAAGCTGATCGAGACGGCCCGCAGCGAGCTGGCGAAGCTCTGACCGCCACGTCGGCCCGGCCTGAGCATCATCCTGCGGAGCAGACAGGATGATGCGTCATCAACAGCTCCCAAGCAGCCATTCGTGGCACACGCCGCGTATGGCTGTTTAGGACGGCCCGGCGCCGTAGATCGTCAGGTCAAGCTGTCGCCCGGTCGAGTAGTCGATCCCGGCGACCTGCGCCAGCGCCCGGGGCGTCACGCCCAGGGTCTGCATCTCGGCATGGAACGCCGCTTGCTCCCGCCCGCCGACCAACGCCAGGCCGCAGGAGCGATGGCTGGCCAAGTGGCCGGCGGCAGCGGCGGCATTGACCAGCAGCGTGTTCCGGCCAACGGCGAACACCAGGCTCGGCTCGCTGTAGGAGGCCGACGCCAGCACGCTGTCCGGGCAGGGCCGCACCGCGGCGACCGCGGCGGCGATGCGCGGGCTGAGCCAGATCACGGACAGGTTGGGCAGCACCAGCGCATAGGTGCTGGCGAACAGCGCCAGCGCCGCGCCGCCCGACAAGGCCATGGCCCGGCGCGGACGGGACCGCCACGCGGCCCGCAATGCCAGCGTCGTCAGCGCCGTGCCAGCCACGCCCGCCAGGATGGGCAGCGCGTCGATCCGGCGTTGCAACACCCAAAGCAGGACCGGCCCCGCCACGGCGAGCGCCACGCCGACCAGCAGCCAGGCCGCCCCGTAGGCCCGGCCCACCCAACGCCAGGCCCGGCCGAAGCGCCACGCGCCCGGCGCCAGCGCCGCGGCGGCGGCCAGGCAGGCGATGGCCGGGTAGGTCGGCAGCACGTAATGCGGCAGCTTGGTCGCGACGGCCTCGAACAGCAGCCAGGTCGGCACGATCCAGGCCAGCAGGAAGCGCACCTCCGGCGTGCGCCGCCGCGCCCAGGCGAAGGGGATGGCGAGCACGGCGAACAGCGATCCCGGCCAGAAGCTCGCGACGAACACCGCGAGGTAGTAGCCCGGCGGGAAGCCGTGCGCCTGCTGCCCCTGCGCGACCTTGCCAAGGAAGTTGTCGCCCACCGACCGCGCGAAGAAGTCGCCGCCGCTGGCCAGCCCGATCGCCACGCACCACGGCAGCACGACCGCAAGCATCAGGGGGATGCCCCAGCGGGCGTGCAGGCCCCGCAGCCAGGCGGTGCGGCGCTCCGTGGCCACGAGGCCCGCGACCGTGCCCCAACTGACCAGCAGGATCAGCGGCCCCTTCAGCATTAGGCCGGCGCCCAGCGCGGCCCAGTGCGCCGCCGCCCAGCGCCGCCGGGTTGCGATGCCTGCGGCGGCGTCGAGGTAGATGCGGAGCAGGCTGGCCTGCGCCACGAGGACGGCGGCGAGCAGCGTGGCGTCGATCTTCGCCATGCGCGCTTCCGCCCCCAGCAGCAGCGCCACCGCCAGCAGCAATCCGGCCGCCAGGCCGGCGCCTGCCCCGAACAGCGCGGCGCCGATCCATCCCGTCAGCAGCACGGCGGCGGTGGCGCCGACCAGGGACGGGATGCGGTAGGCCCAAGGCTCGCGGGCGGCCGGGCCGCTGAACGCGGCGACGGACAGGGCTTCGAGCCAGTAGATCCCGGCGGGCTGCAGGTAGCGCGGACGGTCCTGGAAACGCACGTCGATGAAGTCGCGGGTTTCCAGCATCTGCGAGGTGGCCTGCATGTAGCGGGCCTCGTCGCGGTCGATGGCCGGCAGGCGGGCGCGGCCCGGCAGGAACAGGACCAGCGCGGCCAACGCCAGCAGCGCGTAGTGTTGCAGCCGGAGCGGCGTGCCGGGCTTCAGGACTCCGAGACCTTGCGCGGGAGCGTCGTGCGGCTGCGCAGCCAGATCACGCCGAGCATGTCGCCGATCCCCACCAGGGCGCGCCCGAGGTTGGTGTACTTCGACTGGCCCCGCAGGCGCGCCCGGTGCGTCACCGTCTTGCACAGCAGCGGGTGGCCGTAGGCCTGGAACAAGGCCGGCAGGAAACGGTGCATGCCCTCGAACGCCGGCAGCCGCAGGAAGTCGTCCCGCCGGAACGCCTTGAGGCCGCAGCCGGTGTCCGGGCAGCCGTCGGCCAGCACGGCCTGGCGCAGCCTGTTGGCGAAGCGGGTCGCGATGCGCCGGGACAGCGTGTCGTGGCGGCGCAGCCGGATGCCGGCGACCAGGGGCGCGGCGCCCATCGGCCCGGCGGCGGGGGCGGAAAGGCCGCGCGCCAGCAGCCCCGGGAGGGCGGCCGGGGCGTGCGGGCCGGCGCCGCCCAGGGGCGCTACCCACGCGGCGGGCGCGGCGGCGACGCCGGTCCGCAGCGCCGCCGTCTTGCCGCAGCGCCGGTCGTGCCGCAGCAGCCGCAGGCCCGGATGGTCCTTCGCCATCGCCGCGACCCGCTCGGCGGTGGCGTCCGTGCTGCCGTCATCGACGAACAGCACCTCGAACGGCTGCAGCCGGTCCAGCGCCGCGGTCAGCTCGTCGAGCACGGACTGGACGTTCTCCGCCTCGTTGAACACCGCGACAACCACGGACAAGCGCGGCTGGGCCAGCGACCGCGGGTCGGGGTGGATGGGCGCGGCTTCCATTCGGGTCATCCCTGGCACGGTCCGAGCGGACCCGGCGGCGCGAGGCAGCGCCGCCGGATCTGCAAAGCCGCCTGCATGGCCCAGGACCGGGAGCATCGCAATGGCCACGGCCCAAAGAATTGGCGCCGCGCAGGTCCCCGGGGCGCACGGCGGGGCGGCCCGCGGCCTGCTTCGCCCCGCCCCTCGTGGGGACCGCGGCGCGGGGGCAGGCTTTTCAAAGCGTCCCGGCCACCCATGCTCTGCGAAAGGCGACCTGCGACGGCGGCAAACCGCTTCCGCCGCGGGACGTTGGATTGTCCCGGGGAGGCCATCGACGGGAATGCGTGCGAAATCGGTCCTGCTTGCCAACAACGCCCTGCTGGCGCTCGCCGCGTCCGGGCTGGCGCTCTTGCCCGGAGGTTGCGTGGGCGTGCCGCAGACGTTCTATGCGGCCCAGCCCGTTGCGCCGGAGCGCCCCGTGCAACTCCGGCCCGCGCCGAGGCAGGCTCCTGCCTCTGCCCTGTCGGACAGCGAGAAGCGCAGGCTGTTCCAGGATTTCCAGCAATCCCAGGGGACAAAAGATCAAGCCACGACGACCCAGGAGCCGGTCCCCTAAGCCATGCTGGACGATACCACCCCGGTCGAGACAAAGGGTCGGCCCCTGCCGGCGCACCTCGACGGCCGCCCCTTCATCGCGTTGCTGCAGGACGACGACCAGCAGCGGGACGCCGCCCTGTCTCGGCTGTTGTCCGAACTCGCCCGGCCCGACGCGCGCGTGGTCCGCATGGGCAACTCGATGCGGTCCCGCCTCATGCTGGAACACATCCTGATCCAGGTGGCCGGGCCGGACGGCAGGGTGTCCCAGGAAGAGGACGCCCGCCGGATCGCCCGCACCATCGCCGAGCGGCAAGGCCGGGAAACGCGCGTCGTCCTGCTGATCACGCAAGCGGAAACGCTGCATTCCAAGACGTTGCGGCTGCTTCAGGCGATGCGGCCGTTCTTCGCGGAAGACGGCGCGCCGACGCTGCAGGTGGTGTTCGTGGGGCGCCAGGCATTCCGGGCATTGCTGGATGCACGCGGCATGGCGCCGTTGCGGGACGCCCTGGGGTTCAGGACGGAGGCTGCGCGCCCGGCAACACCGGACGGCACGCCTGCGCTTCCGTCGGAAACGGAAATGCGCCCGGTTCCGGCTGCGCAGAAGCCGAGGCAACCTGCCGTGCTCGCGAACCTGGCGGCCGAACCCGGCGCGCCGCATGGGCCGGCGGCCCATCCCGGCCCGATGACTGCTCCTCCGTCCCGGCTGGGTGCTGCAACCGGCGCTGTGCTTGTCCCGGTGGCACGGCGCACGCACACCCTTGCTTTAGGCGCCGCGGTGTTCGCGGCCCTGGCCCTGGCGGCATACCTGGGCCTGCACGCGGCATTCTACCGGGACGTTCAGCCGCGGCCCGCCTTGAGCCTGCCAGGTCCAGCCACGCTGCCGCCTGTTGCCGTGCCGGTCATGCCCGGCCCTGCGGGACAGGACCCGCCGGCGCCCACGCCTGCTCCCGCCCTGGCTGCGCCAGCTGCGGCCTTGCCTGCCGAGCCGGCCCGCAGCCGCACGACACCCTCCGCAGCCCGGCGCAGCCCGGAAACTCCTGAGCTTTCCAGCGCGCCTCCTTATGAGAACGCACCGCCCTCGCCCGTCGCCGCGCCGCCGACGCCGCGGGTCGTCATCCATGTGCCGGCCCAGTCTGAAGGGGCGGAGGCGATGTCGGCCCACCTGAAGGCCGACCTTGGACCGAGGTTGGGCACCGTCGAAACCCGGCGCGTGGCAGGGACGCCCGACCGGCCGAGCATCCGGTTCTTTCACCCGGGCGACGAGCCTGCTGCGCACCAAGTCGCCGCATGGATGGCGGACGCCGGGCTGATCTGGACGCTGCAGGACTTTTCCGCCTTCCAGCCGCGGCCGTCGCGCGGGACGATCGAGGTTTGGCTGCCGCGGTCGTAGCCGGGGTGCCGGGAAGTGGGTGGTTGACGGCATCCGTGCCGAGCGCCGGGGCTGGGCAATGCGCTGCGTCCTATCTGCCGGGGCTTGGGCAGGCTACCTTGGGCCGCTCCCAAAAAAAGGCCTGAGATGATCATTCTGCCTGACCCAGCCGATGCAGCGCGGCCACCGCCTGTGATGACGACGCGGCTTGCCATCCTTTTGTCCACGGCTTGCGGGCTGATCGCCGCTAACCTCTACTACGCCCAGCCGCTGGCCGGCCTGATCGGCCCGGCGCTCGGCCTGTCGCCTGGGTCCGCCGGCCTCGTCGTGACGCTGACCCAGCTCGGCTACGGGCTGGGATTGCTGCTGATCGTGCCGCTCGGCGACCTGTTCGAGAACCGCGGCCTTGTCCTGCTGCTCGGCGGGGCCAACATCGCCGCCCTGCTCGGCGCGGCGCTGGCCGGGTCTCCCGCGCTGTTCCTGGGGGCGTCGCTGTGCATCGGCCTCAGCTCCGTGTCGGTGCAGATCCTGGTGCCCTACGCATCGCACCTGGCGCCCGAGGCTGAGCGCGGGCGGGTGGTCGGCAACGTCATGAGCGGCCTGATGCTCGGCATCATGCTGGCGCGCCCTGTTTCCAGCCTCATCGCCCATCAGGCGTCCTGGCGCGCGGTGTTCGTGCTGTCCGCGTCGGTCCTGCTGGTGATGAGCCTCGTCCTGGCCCGTTCGCTGCCGACGCGGAGGCCGGCGTCGGGCATCGGGTACGGGCACCTGCTGCTGTCCATGGCGCGGCTGGTCCGGACCACCCCGGTGCTGCGGCGGCGGGCGTTGTACCATGCCGGGCTGTTTGCCGCGTTCAGCCTGTTCTGGACCACGGTTCCGCTGCTGCTCGCCGGGCCAGCCTACCGCTTGTCGCAGGTGGGCATCGCGTGGTTCGCCTTCGCCGGCATCGCGGGCGCGGTCGCGGCGCCCATCGCGGGGAGGCTGGCGGACCGGGGCTGGAGCCGGGCGGCCACGGCCTCTGCGATGCTGCTGGTCGCGGCGTCGTTCCTGCTCACCCATCTCGGCCGGCCCGGGTCAACGCTGGCCCTGGGTTTCCTCGTCGCCGCCGGGATATCGCTCGACTTCGGCGTGACGACGCACCTGGTGCTCGGACAGCGTGCCCTGTTCATGCTCGGCGCGGAGTACCGCAACCGGCTCAACGGCCTGTTCATGGCGACGTTCTTCATGGGAGGCGCGCTGGGGTCCGCCGCGGGCGGCTGGGCCTATGCCCATGGCGGCTGGCCGCTCGCGTCTTGGATCGGGTTCGCCCTGCCGATCGCGTCGCTGGCCTACTACGCCACCGAGATCGGGGCATTGCGGCGAAAGGCATTGGGCGTACAGCCGGCGCGGGTTGCAGCCAAGTAGCGGGTCCCCTCATCCCGGCAGCCCGGCCAGGTGGCACGCCACCGGCCAGGTGAGGCCTGCCTCGCCACGCCGCGGCACGAGCGCAGGCGGGACGGTGGCGCATTGCGGCTCGGCGACCGGGCAGCGCGGGTGGAACGGGCAGCCGGAGGGCGGATGGATGGCACTCGGCAGTTCGCCCTGGACCGCCGCGCCCCGGCGCCGGGGACCGGGTGCCATCTGCGGCACCGCCTCGATCAGCGCGCTCGTATAGGGGTGGCGCGGCGTCGCGAACAGCGCCTCGGTCGGCCCGGTTTCCACGATCCGGCCGAGGTACATCACCGCCGTCCGGTGCGCGATGTGCCGCACCAGGCGCAGGTCGTGGGTGATGAACAGCAGCGCCAGCCCAAGCCGCTCCTGCAGCTCCATCAGCAGGTTGACGATCTGCGCCTGCACGGACACGTCGAGCGCCGACACCGGCTCGTCGGCAATCAGAAGGGCCGGCTCCACCGCGAGCGCGCGGGCGATGCCGACCCGCTGCCGCTGCCCGCCGGAGAACTCGTGCGGGTAGCGCGAGGCGGCGTCCCGCGGCAGGTGCACGAGGTCGAGCAGCGCCCGCACCCGCCCGGGCACGGCGGCGCGCTCCACCACCCGGTGGACCAGGAGCGCCTCCGCCAGCGCGTTACCGATCCGCAGGCGGGGGTTCAGCGAGCCGTACGGGTCCTGGAACACCATCTGCACCCGGCGGTTGAAGGCACGCCGCGCTGCGCCGGTCAGCGCCAGGGCGTCCTGGCCGTCCAGCCGGACCGTGCCCGCATCCGGCTCGTGCAGCCGCACCAGGCAGCGGGCCAGCGTCGATTTGCCGCAGCCGGACTCGCCGACCACGCCCAGCGTCTCGCCCCGGCGCAGCGTGAGGCTCACGCCGTCCACCGCCCGCAGCACCGGCGCCGGGCGCCCACGCAGCCAATCGAGCGCCGGGCGCCGCATCGGGAACCGCTTGCAAAGCTCCGTGGCTTCCAGCAGCGGCGCGTTCAGCAAGACGCCACCCGCTCCGCCGCCCAGCACGCCGCCCATTGCGCCGGCGCGGCCTCCAGGAACGGCGGCGCGTCCGTGCGGCACCGGGCCTCGACGAAGCCGCAGCGCGGGGCGAACGGGCAGCCCGGGATCGGCTGGTCGAGCCGCGGAGGCTGGCCCGGGATCGGCGTCAACGGCCGCCGCGCCGCGCCCCCCTGCGGCATCGAGCGCAGCAGGGCGGCGGTGTAGGCGTGGCGCGGGCGGGCGAACACCGCGGCGACCGGCCCGGCCTCGACCACCCGCCCGGCATACATCACGCACACCCGGGCGCAGGTTTCCGCCACCACGCCCAGGTCGTGCGTGACCAGCACCATCGCCATCCCCAGATCCCCGGAGAGCCGCATCAGCAGCTTGAGGATCTGGTCCTGGATCGTGACATCCAGCGCCGTGGTCGGCTCGTCCGCCAGCAGCAGCGCCGGCTGCGCCGCCAGCGCAATGGCGATCATGGCACGCTGCCGCATGCCGCCGGAGAACTCGTGCGGGTAGCTGTGGACCCGCTGCGCCCCGGACGCGATGCCCACGAGGCCGAGCAGCTCCAGCGCCCGCGCCCGCCGCGCCCGCGCGTCCAGCCCGGTGTGCGCCGCCAAGCTCTCCTCGATCTGCCGACCGACCGTGAGCACCGGGTTCAGCGCGGCCATCGGCTCCTGGAAGATGGTCGCGACCTCCCGCCCGCGGACCCGGCGCAGCGCCCGTTCCCGCAAGGTGAGCAGGTTCCGGCCCCGCCACTCGGCCCGACCGGATACGGTGGCGCGGCGCAGCAGCCCCGTGACCGCGCGGAGGGTCACGCTCTTGCCGGACCCGCTCTCGCCCACGAGGCCGACGATTTCCCCGGCGCCCACCGCGAACGTGACGCCATCGACCGCCCGCACCGTGCCGCGCGTCGCCGCGAAGCTGACGCGGAGATCCTCCACGCGCAGCAGCGGCGGCGCCGTCACCGCTTCACGTCCAAGAGGTCCGCCACCCCGTCTCCCACCAGGCTGAAGCCGACGCCGGCCAGCACGATGGCGAAGCCGGGAAACACGGCGACCCACCAGGCCTGGGTGAACAGGTTCTTGCCGTCGGCGATCAAGACGCCCCACTCCGCCGTTGGCGGCTGCGCGCCGAGGCCGAGGTAGCCGAGGCTCGATCCCAGCAGGATCGCCAGCGCCATGTCGGTCATCCAGTACACGATCACCGGACGGGCCGCGTTCGGCAGGATGTGGCGCAGCAGGATGCGCGCCTGGCCGTAGCCCAGCACCTTGGCCGCGGACACGTAGTCCTGCCCGCGCAGGACCAGCACCTCGCTCCGCATCAGCCGGGCGTAGAACACCCAGCCGACGACGGTGACGGCGACGTACATGTTGCCCAGCCCCGGCCCCAGCACCGCCACGATGGCGACGACCAGGACCAGGAACGGGAACGTCACCACGAGATCGACCAGCCGCCCGAACACCGCGTCGGCGATCCCGCCGTAATAGCCGACCAGCAATCCCACGGTCGTTCCGATCAGCAGCGGCCCGACCGTGGCGAAGGCCGCGATCTGCAAGTCGATGGCCGCCGCGGCGACCGTGCGGGACAGGATGTCCCGGCCGAACTGGTCGGTGCCGAACGGGTGCGTGCGGCCCGGCGGTTGCAGCAGCGCCGCGTAGTCGAACGCCAACGGGTCGTAGGGAGCCACAATCCCGGGCGCCAGCGCGCAAAGCAGCAACGCCAGCAGGATCACGACGCCTGCGAGCAATGGCGCCGGCACGCGCCCGCTCACCGGACGCCTCACCGGGCGACCCGGGGATCAAGCCACATCTGCACCAGGTCGGTCACGAGGAAGGCGAGCGACACGACCACCGCCAGCACCAAGGTCAGCGCCTGGATCACCGGGTAGTCGCGGGCGAAGATGCTATCGACCATCAGCCGGCCCACGCCGGGCACGGCGAACACGCTTTCGGTGATCACCGCGCCGCCGAGCAGCGCGCCCACCTGCAACCCCACCAGCGTCACGGTGGACAGCAGCGCGTTGCGCAGCACGTGCCGGAACAGCACGACCCGGCGCGGCAGCCCCTTGGAGCGGGCGAAATCGACGAACTCGGCTTGCAGCACTTCCAGGATGGCCGCGCGGAGGTTCCGCATGATCACCGCGGAGAAGCTGAGCGCCAGGGTGAGGGCGGGAAGCAATAGGTGGTAGAGGTGGCCCGCCACCCCGTCGCCGTAGCCGCCCACCGGGAACCAGCGCAGCCCCGCCGCGAACACCGTCAGCAAGAGCAGCCCGACGTAGAAGATCGGCGACGACAGGCCCACCTGGAACGCCGCCTGGATCAGGTAGTCCGGCCAACGCCCGGCCTCCGTCGCCGCGACGAAGGCGAGCGGCACGGCGATGCCGACCGCGAACAGCGTCGCCAGCGCCGTCAGCATCAGGGTCGCCGGCAGCCGCTCCGCGATCACCGCCGTCACGGGGACGCGCAGCGCGATGGAGGTGCCGAAATCGCCGTGCAGGGTGCGCCCGGCGAACAGCAGGAACTGGGTCCAGAGCGGCTGGTCCAGCCCCATCTGGCCGCGGAGCCGGGCCACGGCCTCCTCCGTTGCGCGGTCGCCCAGCATGGCGCTCACGGGGTCGCCGGGCAGCAGCCGCGCCAGCACGAACACCACGGCGCCGATGGCGAGGAAGGTCGGCACGATCTGCAACACGCGCGCGGCGACCAGCCCGGCCCGGCCCACGCGGGCGGCCCTACTTCTCGACGAACGCCCCCTCGAACAGGTTGTTGCCGAGCGGGATCTGCACGAAGCCCTGCGCCTGCTTGCGGAAGGCGACGGGGTAGGGGGTCTCGTACAGGAACACGATGGGGGCCGAAGCCGTGTAGCGTTCCTGGATCTCCTTGTACTCGGCGGCGCGGGCGGCCGGGTCGGTCTGCTGCTGCGAGGCGACGAACAGTTCGTCCACCCGCTCGTCCCGCCACTGCGAATGCAGCGAGTGGATGTTCGGGTAGTAGGCGGCGTAGGACGTGACCTGGCTGGGGTCGGAGATGTCGTTGGTCCACAAGGAGGCCCGCATGGCGAAGTCCTCCGCCCGGTAGCGGGCGGTGCGGGTGGCGTTGTCCACCAGGTCGATGCGCAGCTTGACGCCGACCTGTCCCCACATCTGCTGGATGATCGCGAGGTTGTTGGCCTCGTCCGCGTTGCCGGACAGGGCCAGCACCGAGGTCTCGAACCCCTGGGGGAAGCCGGCTTCGGCCAGCAGGGCGCGCGCCCTGGCCGGGTCGTATCTGTAGAGGTCCTGGCCCGCGAACAGCGGCGTCGTGGAGGACATGAAGGAGCGCATCGGCTTGCCGAGGCCCAAGGTGGTGATGCCGATCACCGCGTCCTTGTTGACCGCGTAGTTCAGCGCCTGGCGCACCTTGGCGTTCGCCGCCGGGTTCGGCTTGCCGTCCTTGTAGGCCGCCCCGCAGAACATCGTGAGATAGGTGATGCGGGTGGAGGGCCACAGCTCCATGCGGAGCGCCGGGTCCGCCTGCAGTTCCTTGACCCGGGCGTACGGCACGAACTCGGTGCCGTCGATCTCCCCGGCCTTGAGCTTCAGCAGCCTTGTGGCGTCGTCGGGGATGATCTGGAACTCAAGCTCGTCGAGAAAGGGCAGCGGCTTGCCGTCCTCCGCTGGCTTCCAGTAGTACGGGTTGCGCCGCAGCGTCATCGAGACGCCGCGCTGCCAGGCGGCCAGCACGAACGGGCCGGAGCCGACCGGGTGCTCGGCGAAGGCCCGCGCCTTGTCCTCCGGTGTTTCGCCCGGCGCCGCCTCGAACAGCTTCTGAGGCAGGATGGCGGCGTTGAAGGTCGCCAGCGCCGGGATGATCGTCGGGTCCGGGTGCTTGAGCGCGATCCTCACCGTGTCGCCCGACGCCTCGATCCCTTCGATGGAGGCGAGCGAGGACGACCATGCCCCGGCCTTCGGGTCGCGGGCGCGGTCGAGCGACCACTTCACGTCGCCGGCGGTAAGTGGGGAGCCGTCCGCGAACTTGACGCCGGGGCGGAGCGTGAGCGTCAGCGCCTTGCCGTCGGCCGAGGCGTCCCACTTGGTGGCGAGGCCCGGCTGCACGCCCAGGCCGTCCTTGGTGGGCGCCAGCAGCGTGTCGTAAAGGTTGGTCAGCACCCAGATGTCGGTGTTGGCGTCGTTCAGCACCGGGTCGAGGAACAGGCTGTCGGCGTAGCGCGCGTAGATCATCTTGCCGCCCCGGGTGGCGGCATCGGCGGCGTGCGGCAGGGCCAGGATGCCCGCTGCAAGCAAGGTCGCGAAGCCGGTCCTGAGCGATATGCGGCGCATGGGGCTTCCTAAGATACGGGCGCTCAAGGCTAGGTTTGCCGTTCGGATAAAGTCAACGCGCGTTCAGGGCGGACGACGTGGCAGGCAGACCCGGCATCCAGCCCGATGCCGGCATTCCTTGCCGCAGCCCGTTCGCCCGGACGGATGAGACAGGATTCATAGCATCCAGCCGCAACGAAACACCGAAGCGGTGAATCATGCCGTCTGTCCTGGCCCCATGATCTGCGCGGTTGACCAGGGCCGCTTTGGCGTCTTTCTGACCTGCGTGCGCAGTCTTCGCGCATTTTCCAAATTAATGAGCTTTAGAGGGGCTTCGGTGCCGGTCCAACATCTCCTCCGCAGCCTGCGTCCGAGGTCCGAAGCGTCGCCGCTGTCCCGACGACGGCTGCTTCCCAGTGCGGGTCTGGCGCTTGTGCCGGGACTTGCGGGCCTGGCGGGGCCAAGCGCGGCCGTTGCCGCTTCGGGCGAAGAGGGACGATGCACCGCGGTCCCTGGCACGGCGGTCGCGCGGCGTCCGGACCCGCAAGCCAATTGGCTCGATTTCAGCCGGGCGGAAACGGAGCTTGCCTTCCGCAGCCACGGCATGCTGGCCGAACTCCTGCGCGAACCCATCACGCCGCTCGGCGCGCATTACCTGCTGACCCATTTCGATGTTCCCCGCCTCAGCGAGGACAACTACACGCTCGCAATCGGCGGCCAGGTGGCAAAGCCGGCGCGGATCGCGCTGAGCGACCTCAAGTCACGCCAAACCATCAGCCAGGTCGTCACCATGGAGTGCGCCGGGACCGGACGCGCGACGCTTGATCCGCGCCCGGTTTACGTGCCCTGGTCCGACGGGGCCATTGGAACCTACCAGTGGATCGGCACCCCCTTGCGCCCGCTGCTGGAGCAAGCGGGACTGCTTGGCGATGCCGTCGAGATCCTCTTCACCGGCTGGGACACGGGGGTCGATCTCGGGGTCGAGCACGCCTTCGAGCGCAGCATGCCCGTGGCTGACGCCTTGCAGCCCGGGGTGATGCTGGCCTGGGCAGCCAATGGCCAGTCCCTGTTGCCCGAGCACGGGTATCCGCTGCGCCTGATCGTGCCGAGCTGGTACGGCATGGCCAGCGTGAAATGGCTCCGCGCGATCACCGCGCTCAGCGCGCCGTTCCAGGGCGTGCAGCAAGCCCAGGTTTACCGCTACACGCAGGATGTCAGCGATCCCGGCGCCCCCGTGCGCGAGAAGCGCGTGACCTCGGTAATGGTCCCGCCCGGCATCCCCGACCTGTTGTCGCGCCAACGCTTCATCGCCCCCGGCCAGTATCCGCTGATGGGGCGGGCGTGGTCGGGCAACGGGCCGATCACGAAAGTCGAGGTGAGCGCCGACGCGGGCAAGTCGTGGTATCCCACCCAGCTTTCGCCGGTCTCCAGCGACCCATCGGCCTGGGTGGGATGGCAGACCGTATGGACGGCGAGCGAGGAAGGCACTTACAGCCTTGCCTGCCGCGCGACGGACGCGGCGGGCGCCACGCAGCCTCTCGACCCGAACCAGGCATTCAACCTCCAAGGGAACGGGATCAACGGGGTGCGGCAGGTCGAGGTGGTCGTGCAGAAGGGCGTCGGCGCCGCCGGACAACAAGTGCCGTCCGTGCCCAAGCAGGTCATCCCGGGAGCGAAGGTCCCGCCCGCGCCGGGCACGGTGAACCAAGCTGCCGTTGCCGGGTGATCCCCGGCGAGGAGAGCCGCCGATCCGCACGCCGCGTGGCAAGGCCGGCTCACCGCGTTTCGTCGAGGCGTGGATGCGATGCGGCCCGGTGTCGGGAAGAAGCCCGGCACCGGCGACCGCAGGCTTAGGAACGGGCAGATGCTGAAACCCAAGCCGCCGTAGGCGCGGCAGCCGCTGGCAAAGCTTCCCTCGCGTTTCCAGGCGTGGTTGTCTCCGCTGCCTGGAAGCGTCCTGGCCCATTTGCGGGGGGAGATCGGCTATCGTGGAGCTTCGCCCCTTCCGCCACGCCGACATCCCGCCCCTGCTCACCTGGTTCCGAACCCAGGCCGAGCTGGTCCAATGGGGCGGACCCGGCCGCACGTTCCCGTTGGACGAGGCGCAGATGCTGGCGCTCCTGGCCGAAACGAACGGCACTCGCCCGGCCCGCCGCGTCTGGGCCGGAGACCGGCACGGCACCCTGGCCGCCACCGCCAGCGTGCTGGATTGGCGCCAAGGCACGGCCCTGCTCACCATGGTCGGCATCGCCCCGGACGCACGCGGGCAGGGCCTGGCCGCGCCCTTCATCGGCCAGGTGCTGCAAGCCGTGTTCCAGGACCCGGCCATCGAACGCCTGGAACTCAACGTCTATACCTTCAACGCCGCCGCCATCCGGCTCTACGATGCCCTGGGCTTCGTGCGCGAGGGCATCCGGCGTTCGCTCGCACGGGTGGGGGAGGAGCGGTGGGACGCCGCCCACTATTCCATGCTCCGCGCCGAATACCGGGGCGTGCCATGACGGACGGCCGCGTCCTGGTCTGGGGCGCCGGCGCCATCGGCGGCACGGTCGGCGCCTGCCTGGCGCGCGCCGGGCACGCGGCCACGTTCGTCGATATCGTGCCGGAGCATGTCGCCGCGATCCGCGGCCCCGGCCTGCGCATCCGCGGCCCGGTCGAGGACTTCACCATCCAGGCCCCCGCCCTGTTGCCGGCCGAGGTCACGGGCAACTGGCCGCGCATTTTCCTGTGCGTCAAGGCGCACCACACCGAGGACGCCTGCCGCGCCCTGCTGCCGCACCTGGCACCCGACGGCTACGTGCTTTCCTTGCAGAACGGCCTGTGCGAGACGGCCATCGCCGGCATCGTGGGCGCCGGGCGCACGGTGGGCGCCTTCGTCAACTTCGGCGCGGACTGGATGGGGCCGGGCGACATCCTGTTCGGCAACCGCGGCGCGGTGGTGCTGGGCGAGACCGGTGGCGCCATGACGCCCCGGCTCGCGGCGCTGCACGCGCTGGTGCGGGCGTTCGAGCCGGACGCCATCACGACACCCGACATCTGGTCCTATCTCTGGGGCAAGCTCGGCTACGGCGCGATGCTGTTCGCCCAAGGATTGGGCCGCCTGGGGATCGCCGACTGCCTGGCCCGGCCGGAGCTGCTGCCGGCCTGGCGCGCGCTCGGGGCCGAGGCAGTGACGGTCGCGCTGGCGGAGGGCGTGCAGCCCCGCGGCTTCAACGGCTTCGACCCGGACGCCTTCCGCCACGGCGCGTCCGCGGAAGCGGCGAGGGCCAGCGTCGCGGCCATGGTGGCGTTCAACCGGCCCAGCGCCAAGACCCATTCCGGCGTCTGGCGCGACCTCGCGGTCCGCAAGCGGCGCACCGAGGTCGATGCGCAGATCGCGCCCATCGCGGAGATCGGCGCGCGCCACGGCCTGCCTTGCCCGGCGGTCCGCAAGCTGGTCGCGCTGATCCACGAGGCCGAGCAGGGCCGCCGGGCGCTGTCGGACGACAACCTGCTGGAACTGCTGCCCATGGACTTGCCCGAGTGAACCTGCGCTTCGACGGCCAGGTGGTCGCGGTCAGCGGCGCCGGGCACGGGCTGGGCCGGGCCATCGCCGAGAGTTTTGCCAATCTCGGCGCCCGGGTGTTCGGCTGCTGCCCAGCCGCGGCGCAGGTCGCGGGCGTTGAGATGGCGGCGGTGGACTTGAAGGACCGCGCCGCCGGCGCTGCCTGGATCGCCGCCGTCGAGCAGGCGGCCGGCGCCCCCGTCCGCGTGCTGGTCAACAACGCCGGCGGCGTCGCGGGCCAGGTGTTCCAGCCCATCGAGGCCGTCACGGACGCGGCCTGGGACGAGATCCTGGCGGTGAACCTGGGCGCTGCCTTCGCGCTCAGCCGCGCCGCGGCGCCGGGCATGAAGCGGGCCGGGCAGGGGCGGATCGTCAACATCTCCTCGGGCGCCGGGCTGCAGGCGTCGCTGACCGGCATCCAGGCCTATGCCAGCGCCAAGCACGCCGTGGTCGGCCTGACCCGGCAGTTGGCGCACGAGTTGGGGCCGCACGGCATCACCGTGAACAGCGTGGCGCCGGGTCTGATCCCCAGCAACCCGGCGAGCAGGGCGCAGTGGGACAGCTACGGCCCGGCGCGGCAGGAGGCGACGCTGGGCGCCATCGCCCTGCGCCGGCTGGGCACGCCGCAGGACATCGCGGGTGCCGTGCTGTTCTTCGCCAGCCCGTTGGCCGATTTCGTCAACGGGCAGGTCCTGCAGGTGGACGGCGGCAGGTAGCGGTCAGCGCAGCCGCTCGAACGCCGTTTCCCGGAACGTCGGGATCGCCGCCCCCGACACCAGCCCGGCGGCGATCAGGTAGAAGGTCGGCGCAATTGGCGTCCCGGTCTGCCGGGCCAGCCAGGTCGCGATGAATGGCGCGAAGGTTCTGATGCCCACCGCGGTGATCGCCCGGCGCGGCGACGTGGCGAAGCCCTCGACGCCGATTGCCGCTTCGCCCATGCTGCCCCATCGCCGTTCCGCGACACTACGGAAGGCGCCCCACGCCGCACAAGCCCTCCCCGGCCGGCGGCGGCAGTCAGCGCGAGGTGACCCCATGAGCGGACCAAAGCACCCCGACGGCGAACCCTGGCAATGGCCCGAGGACACCTGGCGCCGCATCGTCGGACGCGCCCGCGCCGGGCGCAGCCTCGCGCCCAGATCCTGGCCCGGCGGCGCGCGCTGCGCCGTCGCTATCTCCTTCGACGCGGACCACGACACCATCCCGCTGCGCGACGGCGACGAAAGCCCGATGCGGATCAGCCAGGGCCAGTACGGCCATCGCCAGGCCATGCCGCGCATCCTCCGCCTGCTGGACCGCGAGGCGATCCCGGCCAGCTTCTTCTACCCCGCCGTCTCCGCCCTGCTCTACCCGGACGAGGTGCGCGGCGTTGCGGCGGAGGGGCACGAGATCGGCATCCATTCCTGGATACACGAGGCCAACACGACCTTGCCGCCGGGCGTGGAGCGGGACCTCACCTTCCGCGCCGCCGACACGCTGGAGCGGATTGCGGGCACCCGCCCGATCGGCATGAGGACCGCAAGCTGGGACTTCTCGGTCGATACCATGGCCATCATCCGCGAGCTGGGCCTGCTGTACGACAGCTCCTTGATGGCCGACGACGACCCATACGAGCTGGTGGCGGACGGCGAGCCGACCGGGGTGGTGGAGCTGCCGCCCGAATGGATCAGGGACGACGCCGTGTATTACAACTTCGTCCGCTTCAGCGCGCTCCGCCCCTACACGCCGCCGTCCTCCGTGCTGGAAATCTTCACCGCCGAGTTCGACGCGGCCTGGGAAGAGCGGGGGCTGTTCCTGCTCACGCTCCACCCGCACATCTCCGGCCACCGCTCGCGCCTGCCGGTGCTGGAAAGGTTGGTCGCCCATGCCAAGGCGCGCGGCGGGTGCTGGTTCGCGACCCATGCGGACATCGCGCGTTGGTGCAAGGAGTACGCCTGACAACGCGGACAAGGGGAGCACAGCGATGCGCAGCAACAAGTTCGGCCGGACCGGCCTTTTCGTCTCGGAACTCTGCCTGGGCACCATGACCTTCGGCGGCGGCGGCGAGATCTGGAGCAAGATGGGCGGCCTCGGCCAGACGGATGCCGAGCGCCTGGTCGGCCGCGCGCTGGACGCAGGCATCAATTTCATCGACACCGCCGACGTGTACTCGGACGGCTTGGCCGAGCAGATCACCGGCCAGGCGCTGCGCAACCTGCATGTCCCCCGCGAGAACGTTGTCGTCGCCACCAAGTGCTACGGCCTGACCGGCCCTGGCCCGAACTCCCGCGGCAACTCGCGCCTCCATATCCTCGATGCCTGCAAGGCCAGCCTCAAGCGCCTGCAACTCGACCACATCGACCTCTACCAGCTCCACGGCTTCGACCCGGCGACGCCCATCGAGGAAACCCTGGGGGCGCTCGACACCCTCGTGAAGCACGGACACGTCCGCTACGTCGGCGTGTCCAACTGGGCGGCGTGGCAGGTCATGAAGGCGCTGGGCATCGCCGAGCGCCATGGCCTTGCCCGCATCGAAAGCCTGCAAGCCTATTACACGGTGGCCGGGCGGGACCTGGAACGCGAGATCGTGCCCATGCTGCGCAGCGAGACGGTCGGCCTCATGGTCTGGAGCCCGCTGGCCGGCGGGCTGCTCAGCGGCAAGTACGGGCGGGACCAGGAAGCGTCCGAGGGCCGGCGCGCCGCCTTCGACTTCCCGCCCGTGGACCGAACCCGCGCCTTCGACTGCATCGACGCCATGCGGCCCATGGCGGAGCGGCGGGGCGTGTCCGTCGCCCAGATCGCGCTGGCCTGGCTGCTGCACCAGAAGGCCGTCAGCAGCGTCATTATCGGCGCCAAGCGCCTGGACCAGCTTGAGGACAACATCACGGCCAGCAGCGTCGAGCTGACCGGGGAGGAACTGGACGTCCTCGACCAGGTCAGCGCGCTGCCCGGCGAGTACCCCGGCTGGATGTTCGAGCGGCAGTCCGCCCGCGCCAAGCAGCTTGCCGAGGCCGGGCGCAAGACCCTGCGTTAAGGCCCGATGAGCTGCCCGCCATCGACGACGATGCTTTGCCCGGTGATCCAGCTTGCCGCCGGGGAGGCGAGGAACAGCACCACGCTGGCGATCTCCTCCGGGCGGCCCAGGCGTCCGAACGGGATTTGCGCCAGGATGCTGTTATAGAGCGCCGGGTCCTCGGTGCGCCGCCGTTCCCAGGTGCCGCCGGGGAACTCGACCGAGCCGGGGGCGACGCAGTTCACCCGGATGCCGCGGCGGCCCAGCATCTTGGCCTGGCTCGCCGTGTAGTGCATCACCGCCGCCTTGGCCGCGCCGTACGGGGCGGAGCGCGACGAGGCGCGCAGGGCCGAGATCGAGGAGACGTTGACGATGCTCGACCCGGTGCCGAGCAAGGGGACCGCCGCGCGGCTGCCGCGCACCACCGCCATCACGTCCACCGAGAGCGACGCGGCCCAGCCCGCCTCGTCGTCGGTCTGCCCGAAGCCGGAAGCGTTGTTCACCAGCACGTCAAGGCCGCCCAGCGCCGCCGCCGCGGCGGGCACGTATTCCGCCACCGCGTCGGCGTCGGCCAGATCGACGCTGGCGCCGTGGGCCATGACGCCCAGGGCCTCGATCTCCTTCCGCGTGGCGTCGAGCGGCCCCTCCGTTCGGGCGCAGATCGACACCGCGGCGCCGGCGCCCGCGAAGGCCAGCGCGATGGACCGCCCGATGCCACGGCTGCCGCCCATGACGATCACGCGCTTGCCGGTGAACTCCGTGGCCCGGCCGCTCATACCGCGCGCCAGCCGGGCTGGGACGGGTCGGACAGCGCGTAGCCCACCGGCCCCATGCCGCAGATGGCGATGATGGCCGGCTCGCCGTGCCCGCGGATCACGCCGTCGTAGTGCGGCGTGCCCGCGACCCGGCGCACGAAGCTGCCCGCCGCCACCGGCACGCAGGCGGCGGGGTCGAAATCCGCGCCGCTGTTGCACCACCAGGTGCCGGACACGACCATGCAGAGCCGGTCGGTGACGTAGGTGTGCGGCGCGCTCATGTAGCCGGGCCACCAGCGCACCAGGGTGTAGTAGAGGCCGGGTTTGGTCGTGTCCCCGGCCAGCGGGCACATATCGACGCTGCGCTCGGGGTAGCCGGGGTTGGGTTTCCAGGCGTGCTCAGCGGGCGGCTGTATGATGGTCTGCGCCGGGTTGAGCGGGCTGGCCTCGGCGGCCTGCGTCAGCGCCATGGGCAGGGCGGCGAGCAGCGGGGCAAGCAGCAGGTCGCGGCGCCCGGCCTGCGCGGGGTCCGTCATCGCGACGCCACCGGCTGCAACGGCTTGGAGCCGTCCGGCGTCGGCTCGTCGCCTGTGGCCAGCAACATCGCGACGGTCACGTAGGTGCCGGATACCGCCACGAGATCGACGATCTGCTGGTCGTTGAGGAACTTGCGCGCCTCCGCCAACGCCTGGTCCGACACGGCGTGCCGGGTCGAGAGGTCCATGCAGAGGTCGTACACCGCCGCCTCGTCCGGCTGCATGGCGGCGGGGCGGCGTCCGGCTTGCAGGTCGGCCGCGACCGCCTCCGACAGGCCCGCCTTGAGGGCCAGCGGGTAGTGCGCCTTCCACTCCACCTGCGAGGTCCAGAGGCGCGACTGGATCAGGATCGCGAACTCGTTGAGGCGGCGCGGGACGGAGGTGTTGAAGCGCAGGTAGTCCAGCAGCGCCACCATCCGTTGCGCCATGGCCGGGCTGCGCAGCATGACGTTGTAGGGTCCCTGGATGCCGAGGCTGGACACCTTCAGCACCTCGTCGGCAACCTTGCGCTGCTCGGGGTTGAGCTGCTCGACCGAGAGCTGCGGGAACCGTTTTTCCTCAGCCGAGCGCGTGCTGGCCGCCGGCAGCAGCAACGCTCCGCATAGAACCGCAATCCCCATCAAGTGGTGCTGCATCGTCCCGCCCCCTTTGCGTTCAGCATCGGCCGGGTTGTTCCCGGCGCCCCGGGCCAGCGTAGCGGCCCCGCGCGATCCCAAGCAAGCGCGCGGGGCGTGCTTTGGCAGGCGTGGCACAATGCTTGCTCCTTCCGAGCGGGGCCGAAAAGGATGGGATCGACCGATGTGCCAAGGCGACGACGCGAACTGTCCCGACTTCGAGGCGCACCGCGCCGCCTTGCGGGACGGCCTTGATGCCGAGCGCCGCGCCTTCCTGCGCAGCGGCTTCGTCGCGACCGGGGGCGCCGCGGCGGCCCTGGCCGGCGGCGCGTCCCTGGTCACCCCTGCGCTCGCGCAAAGCACCGCCGCGCGCCAGCCCGGCGAGCCGTCCTACCATTACCTGCCGGTCAATGCGGACAACGTGCACTGGGGCTACTTCAGCCGGGACCTCAAGCCGCGGCTGGAGATCGCGTCCGGCGACTACGTGACGGTCGAAACGCTGACTCACCAGGCCAGCGACGATATGGAACGCATGGTCCGTGGCGACCCCGGCGCGGAAAGCGTCTATGCCTGGACACGCGACAACAAGGCGGTGAACCGGCGCGGCGCAGGCGCCATGGACGCCGCCGTGGGCGCGGGCGCAGGGGCCGGGGTTCACATCTGCACCGGCCCGGTCGCCATCCGCGGCGCCATGCCCGGCGACGTGCTGGAGGTCCGCATCCTCGACACCAAGCTGCGCCCCTGCGCCAACCCGGCCTACAAGGGCCGCGCCTTCGGCACCAACCTCGCGGCCTGGTGGGGCTTCCAGTACAAGGACCTGCTGACCGAGCCGAAGCCGCGGGAAGTGGTGACGATCTACGAACTCGACGCGGCCAACGACAGGAGCTGGGCGCAGGCGGTGTACAACTTCGCCTACACCCCGCAGACCGACCCGTCCGGCGTGGTGCACAAGATCTACGACTACCCCGGCGTGCCCATCGACCACGCGACGGTGCGGGAGAACCACGGCGTGCTCAAGAACATCCGGGTGCCGGTGCGCCCGCATTTCGGCACCATGACGGTGGCGCCGCGGGAGGCGGGCCTCGTGAACAGCATTCCGCCTGCCTATTTCGGCGGCAACATCGACAACTGGCGGATCGGCAAGGGCGCCACGATGTACTATCCCGTGGCCGTGGAGGGCGCGCTGTTCTCGGTCGGCGACCCGCACGCCAGCCAGGGCGACAGCGAGCTGTGCGGCACCGCCATCGAGTGCTCGATGACCGGCACCTTCCAGTTCGTCCTGCACCGCCGCGCGGACCTTGGCGGCACGCCGCTGGAGGGCCTCGACTTCCCGATGATCGAGACCGCGAGCGAGTGGCTGATGTGCGGGTTCAGCTACCCCGACTACCTGCAGCAGCTCGGTCCCTCCGCGCAGGAGGACATCGCCACCAAGTCGTCGCTCGACCTCGCCATGCGCGACGCCTTCCGCAAGGCGCGGCAGTTCCTGATGAGCACGAAAGGCTTGACCGAGGACGAGGCGATCTCGCTGATCTCGGTGGGGGTGGATTTCGGGGTGACGCAGGTGGTGGACGCGAATTGGGGCGTGCATGCGATCATCAAAAAGGCCATGTTCGTGGCATAGCGCCGGCTGCCCTGGCGGCGAGGGCCAGGGTGCGCCCGAATGGCATGGTTCGTGCTACGATCCAGCGCGCCAGCGTGATCGGCGGAGGGAGCGGGATGGAGGCAGGCGCAACCCCAATATCCGGCCTGGAGCCGACCGGCCCCGCCGTCGTGCTGCCGGCCCGGCCCGAGCCGATCCGCATTGAGCCGGGCAAGACCGCTCTCGTGGTCGTCGATATGCAGAACGCCTACGCCTCGCCCGGCGGCTACCTCGACATCGCAGGCTTCGACATCGCGGGCGCGGCGGCCGCAACCGGGCGGGTGGTGGCCGCGGTGGAGGCAGCCCGCGCCGCCGGGGTCCAGGTGATCTTCCTGCAGAACGGCTGGGACGCCGGATATGTCGAGGCGGGCGGCCCCGGCTCCCCCAACTGGCACAAGTCCAACGCGCTGAAGACGATGCGCGCCCGGCCGGAGTTGGCGGGGACGCTCCTGGCCAAGGGCGGGTGGGACTACGCCCTCGTCGATGCCCTGGCGCCGCGGCCCGGCGACATCGTCATCCCCAAGCCGCGCTACAGCGTGTTCTTCAACACGGGCATCGACAGCGTGCTGCGCTCGCGCGGCATCCGCAACCTGGTGTTCACCGGCGTCGCGACGAACGTGTGCGTCGAATCGTCGCTGCGGGACGCCTTCCACCTGGAATACTTCGGCGTCGTGCTGGCGGACGCCACGCACCAGGCCGGGCCGGAGTTCGCGCAAGAAGCGGCGCTCTACAACATCGAGAAGTTCTTCGGCTGGGTGTCCACCGTGGCCGACTTCTGCGGCGCGGTCCTGCAAGCGCCCCCTGCTGGCCACCTGATACCCGACCAACCAGAGGAAGCGTCCCCATGCCGATGAAGCCGGTCATCCCCGCAGGCAGCGGCAAGCCCCTCGCCCCGTACTCGCCGGGCGCCCTCGCCGACGGGGTGCTCTACGTATCCGGCACCTTGCCGTTCGACCGGGACAACAACGTCGTCCATGTCGGCGACCCGGCGGCGCAGGCCCGCCACGTGCTGAACACCATCGAGTCGGTAGTCGAGACGGCCGGCGGCACCATGGCCGACGTGACGTTCAACGCCATCTTCATCACCGACTGGGCGAACTACGCCGCGATCAACGCCGTGTATGCCGAGTTCTTCCCGGGCGACAAGCCGGCGCGCTACTGCGTGCAGTGCGGCCTGGTGAAGCCCGACGCGCTGGTGGAGATTGCCACCACGGCGCACATCGGCACGCCGGCCTGAACGCGCGGATGCGTTATGAGGTCCATGGGGAGGTCCACGGCGAGGCGCTGGGCGGGGGGACGGTGCTGCTGTCGTCGGGCCTCGGCGGCGCCGGGTCGTTCTGGGCGCCGCAGCTTGAGGCGCTTTGCCGACAACACCGGGTCGTGACCTACGACCAGCGCGGCACCGGGCGGAGCGCCGAACCGTTGCCCGATCCGTATTCGATCGCGGCCATGGCGGACGACGCGGCGGAGGTCCTGGACGAGCTTGGCATCGGGCGCTGCCACTTCGTCGGCCATGCGCTTGGCGGCCTGGTCGGGCTGGAGCTTGCGTTGCGGTGTCCGGAGCGCGTGGGGAGCCTCGTCCTCGTGAACGCCTGGGCGCGGGGGAACGCCCACACCGTCCGCTGCTTCGACGTGCGCCGCGACCTGCTGCGCCTCGGCCCCGAAGCCTACGTGCGGGCGCAGCCGCTGTTCCTCTACCCGGCGCCCTGGATGTCGCGCAACGCGGAGCGCCTGGCGCGCGAGCACGAGCACGCGGTCGCGCACTTCCAGGGCACGGACACGCTGCTGCGCCGCATCGCGGCGCTGCTCGCCTTCGACGCCGCGGACCGGCTGGGCGGGATCGCCTGCCCGACGCTGGTGGCTGCGGCGCGCGACGACCTGCTGGTGCCCTGGACGGCGTCGGAAGCCCTGGCCGCCGGCATCCCCGGCGCGCGCCTGTGGATCGTACCCGAAGGCGGCCACGGCTTCACCGTCACCGAACCCGAAGCGTTCAACGCGGCGCTGTGCGGCTTCCTGGCCGGGCAGCGCGCATGACGGCGGCGGGCGTGCTGTCGGCCGGGCGGAAGCCCTCGGAACAGCCGGCCGACGCCATGCCCGCCGACGCCATCCGGGCCGAGGGCGTGTCGCTCACCTTTGCCGCCGGCGGCGAGACCGTCCACGCGCTGTCCGACATCAACCTTTCCGTTCCCCAGGGTTCCTTCACCTCGCTGATCGGCCCGTCCGGCTGCGGCAAGACGACCCTGCTGCGCGCCATCGCCGACCTGGAGCAGCCGACCGCCGGGCGCCTCCTCGTCGCAGGCCAGACCCCGCGCGAGGCCCGGCTGTCCCGCGCCTACGGCTACGTGTTCCAGGCGCCCGCCCTGTTCCCCTGGCGCAGCGCCGAGCGCAACGTGCGCCTGCCGCTGGAGCTTTCGGGCATGTCCAAGGCGGAGCAGCGCGAGCGCGCCGCCCGCTACCTGGACCTTGTGGGCCTGGCCGACTTCAAGCGGCGCTTCCCCTGGCAGCTTTCGGGCGGGATGCAGCAGCGCGTGTCCATCGCCCGCGCCCTGTGCTTCGAGCCGTCGCTGCTGCTGATGGACGAGCCGTTCGGCGCGCTCGACGAGATCACCCGCGACACGCTGAACCTGCACCTGCACCGGCTGTGGCGGCAGACCGGGCTGACCTGCGTGTTCGTGACCCACTCGATCCCGGAGGCGGTGTACCTGTCGTCGCGCATCGTGGTGATGTCGCCGCGGCCGGGGCGGGTCATGGAAGTGATCGACGTGGACCTGACACCTGGCGAGCGCCCGCTCGACGCCCGGGAAACGCCGGGCTTCCTCCGCGTCGCCCATCGCGTGCGGGAGGCGCTGCGGGCTGGGCACAGCTATGACTGACCGCTTCCGCCGCGCCCTCCCGGTCCTCGTCGTGCTGCTGGCGCTGGCGGCCGCCTGGTATCCCGCGGCGATGGCGATGAACCACGGTGCGGCGACCAGCCTCGCCGACGAGGACGCGACTGCCGGCGACGTGTGGCTCTCGACCCTATCCCTCGACCGCCCGTTGCTGCCGGCGCCGCACCAGGTCGCGGGCGAGGTCCTGGACGGGCTGTTCGGCCACCCCGTCACCTCGCCGCGCAGCCTGGTGTACCACGCCGGCGTCACCGCGGGGGCGGCGCTGTGCGGCTTCGGCATCGCGGCCGTGCTCGGCACGGCGCTCGCGGTCGGCATCGTCCACGCCCGCACGCTGGACCGCGCCTTGATGCCCTGGGTGATCGCGAGCCAGACGGTCCCCGTGCTCGCCATCGCGCCCATGGTGGTCGTCGTGCTGGGCCATGCGGGGCTTTCGGGGCTGTGGCCCAAGGCGCTGATCGCCGGGTGGCTCAGCTTCTTCCCGGTCACGGCGGCGATGGTCACGGGCCTGCGCGCGCCGGACCCCATGCAGCGCGACCTCATGCGGACCTACGCCGCGTCGGGCGTCCAGGTGTTCACCCGGCTGCGCTGGCCCGCGTCCATGGCGTTCCTGTTCCCGGCGCTCAAGGTGGCGAGCGCGCTTTCCCTGGTCGGCGCCATCGTCGCCGAGCTGCCGACCGGCGCGCAGGCCGGGCTGGGCGCGCGGCTGCTGGCCGGGTCGTACTACGGCCAGACCTTGCAGATCTGGGCGGCGCTGTTCACTGCGGGCGCCTTGGCGATGCTGGCGACTGGCGGCGTGGCGTTGGCCCAAGCCTGCCTGGCGCGCGCCTGGGGCGGGCGGCTTTGACGACG
>CAXUIQ010000002.1:33698-37177 GCA_964250815.1 uncultured Acetobacteraceae bacterium | reverse complement strand
CGCGGCAGCCAGCCCTGCCAGTGCACCGTGCCGCCGCCGACCATCTGCGGCACCGGGCAGAACAGCTCGACCTTGGCATCGTCGGCGGCGGTCTCCCGCACAGTGCGCGGGTCCAGGATCGGGTCGGGCCAAAGGTTGTAGCGGTTGATGTTGGCAAGCTCGTCGCCGCCGAAGCTTTCCCGGGTGCGCCAGGGGCCGCGCTCCAGCGCGACGACGTTGACGCCGGCCTCGCACAGCACCTTGGCGGCGGCGGCGCCCGACGCACCGGCGCCGATGATGCAGACGTCGGTCCTGGCCGGCTTCGATTTAGAGGCCATCGTGGTACTCCCTAACCTTTTCGGCTTCGCCCTCGGCGAAATACTGCAGCGTGGTGTAGCGGCCGCTGTGGACCTCCTCCATCGAGGCCGGGCCGGGGAAGCCGATCACCTGCCAGCCCACCTGGCCTTGGTTGCCCCCATAGATCGGGTCGGCATAGAAGCCCTGCCGCGTGTGGGTGACGAGCAGTGGCAGGAAATCGAGATCGACCTCGGTGGAGGTCTGCTGCAACGCCGGCTCCGACGACACCGGCCCGGCAAGACCGTCCGACACGGTCAGGGTCGTGGGCCGGCCGGGATGGGCCTGCTCGACCTCATGCAGCACCTCGTCCTGCTGTTCGGGCGCAAGGTGCAGGAAGTCCGAGTTGGAGCGCGCCCGCGCCCGGCGGTCCAGGTCCTGGATGCCCGCGACGTACTTGGCGCGCATGATCTCGATGCGCTGCGTCCAGGCGCGTGCCACGCGGCCCCCGAGCACCTCGAAGCCGGAGCCGTCGGGCTTCGCGAAGATGTAGCCGATGCCCGACAGGTAGCGCTCCAGGAAGTCGATCGTGCCGGCCTCGCGCGCGCCTGGCGTGTCGTCGGTCGGGATGATGCGGGCCATGGCGGCCTCGATGGTCGCGCGCTGGTGCGGGTCGAAGAATGTATCGGGCATGGCGGGCGTCCTTTGGTCCCTTAAGAAAGCCGGGTGGTTCAGCGCTTCCGGGTTTGGCTGATCGCCACCGCGACGATGATGATGGCGCCGCGAGCGATGAGCTGCTGGCTGAACTCCAGGCCCATGAGCACGAGGCCGTTGTTGATGAGGCCGATCATGAGCGCCCCCATCACCGAACCGACCACCGTGCCGGCGCCGCCGAACAGGCTCGTGCCGCCCAGCACGGCTGCGGCGATGACCGACAGCTCGTCGCCCTCGCCGAACTGGAAGCGCCCGGAGTGCAGGCGGCCGGCATACAGCATGCCGGCGAGCGCCGCCGCGATGCTTGAGATCATGAGCACCCGGAACTTGATCGACGCCGTCGCCACGCCGCTGTAGCGGGCCGAGGTCTCGTTGCCGCCGGTCGCCAGCACGCGGCGCCCGAAGGTGGTGCGGCGGAGCACGACGTGGCCAGCGAGGCCGATGGCCACCATCCAGATCAGCAGGCTCGGCGCCGGGCCGAGGTTGCCGCCGCCGAACACGGCGGAGTAGCTGCGGCTGAGGATCGGGATCGCCGCCGTGGCGCTGATCCACATGGCGACGCCCCGGGCGATGCCCATCATGGCGAGCGTCGTCAGGAAGGACGGGATGCCGACCCTGGTGGTCAGGAAGCCGTTGACCGCGCCGACCACGGCGCCGGTGCCGAGGCCGCACGCGATGCCGCCGGCCATGCCGAGCTGGTCGATGCCCATCGCGGTCGCGACCGAGGCAAGCCCGGCGACGGCCCCGACCGAGAGGTCGATCTCCCCGGCTCCGAGCACAAAGGTCATGGCGACCGCGACGACCGCGATGATCGCCGTCTGGCGGACGATGTTGAGCAGGTTGTTGGGGTCGAGAAAGCCCCGGTCCCCGAGCGTCGCGGCGAAGATCAGGAAGATCGCCGCGAAGCCGATGTAGATGATGTAGTCCCGCCAGTTCGCGGCGAAGGATGGCGGCTTGCGGGAGACGAGTGCGGCTTCGCTCATGGCATGGGTCCTCCCCGAGCTTCTTGCATGGCTTTCTGCAGCTTCTGCTCGGCGTGCTGGAGTTCGCCGACCTCATCGGCGGCGTCGGGGTCGTCGAGGTCGTGCCGCGCGATGTCCCGCACGATGCGCCCGTCCGACATCACCAGGATGCGGTCGCACGCGGCCAGCAGTTCCTGCAGCTCCGACGAGAGCACCAGGATGGCCTTGCCGCTCCGGGCGAGATCGCGGATCAGGGTGATGATCTCGGATTTCGAGCCGATGTCGATGCCGGCGGTCGGCTCGTCGAGCACCAGCACGTCGGGTTCGGTGGCAAGCCACTTGGCGATGACGACCTTCTGGGCATTGCCGCCCGACAGCGTGCGGACGGCCGCATCGCGGGAATCCGTCTTGATGCGCAGCCGCCGGATCGAGCCGTCCGCCTGGGCCGTGGCCTTGGACCGGCTGACCCACGACCAAACCGACATCGCGCCGAGGTTCGGCAGCGCGATGTTGTCAGCGACCGAGTGGAAGGCCACGAAACCCTGGCGCGCACGGTCCTCCGGGACCAGGGCGATGCCGTGGCTGATGGCGTCGCGCGGCGAGGCCACCCGCACCGGCCTGCCCTTGATGCGGATTTCGCCCCCGGTGGCCGGCTGGATGCCGCAAAGAACGCGCGCCAGCGAGGAGCGCCCGCTGCCGAGCAGCCCGGCGACCCCCACGACCTCGCCGCGGCGCAGCGTCAGGTTGACCCCGGACGGCTTGCCGGCGCCGGAAAGATCAATCGTCTCCAGCAGCGGCTCTCCCAGCTTGGCGGTCTCGCGGGTGACGTCGGAGAAGCCGCGGGAGCGCCGGCCGATGATGTGGGCGATCATGGCTTCGAGGGTGAACTCGCTGAGCGGCGCGGTGATGATGTGCCGGCCGTCGCGCAGCACCGTGGCGCGGTCGGCGATGCGGAAGATCTCGTCCATGCGGTGAGATACATAAATCACAGCCACGCCGCGCCCGCGCAACTGGCGCACATAGTCGAACAGGCGCTCGACCTCGTTCTGCGACAGCGCCGTCGTCGGCTCATCCAGCACGAGGACCTTGCAGGGCTGCGAGGTCGCCTTGACAATCTCGGTCAACTGCTTGTGGCCGGCCGGGATGTCGGCCACCTTCGCGTTCGGATCGACCGCGACCCCGAGGGTGGCGAACAGCATGCGGGCCTGCTCGACGGCGGCCCGGTCGTTGATCAGCCCGGCGGCCCCCTTGACCTCGCGCGTCAGGAAGATGTTCTGCGCGACGGTCAGCGTCGGCACGAGGCTCATCTCCTGGAACGACATCGCAACCCCCGCCGCCCGCGCCGCCTCCGGCGTGAAGGCGGTGAGCGGCACGCCGTTGATCTCGACCGTGCCGGAGGTGGGCGGCTGCACGCCGCGAAGGATTTTCAGGATCGTGGACTTCCCGGCACCGTTCTCGCCGAGAAGCGGGGGGGCCGCGCCCCGGCCCCCCGGGCGGGGGGGCGCCGCCCCCCCCCCGCCCCCCCCCGCC
>CAXUIQ010000002.1:27378-33688 GCA_964250815.1 uncultured Acetobacteraceae bacterium | reverse complement strand
GCCGCGCCGAGCTGCGCGGCCCCCGCGCCGGCCCGCACGTCGAGGTGCACGCCGTCCAACGCCCGGACGCCGCCGAAATGCTTCGAGACGTTCGTCATCCGCACGGCGTCGGGCGCAGGTTGCATCGGGCTCATGGCGCGGGGTCCCCGGCTCTCACATGCTGCTCTTGATCTTCTTCGTGACCGGCTTGTGGTACACCTGCTCCCAAGCGTCGGCCAGGTTGGACTTGGTGACTGGCAAGGCGGGCAGCGCCACGTAGGCCGGCGCCGGCTTGCCGAGCAGGCCGTAGCCCGCAAGCAAGGCTTCCGTCACCCCTTGATCGTAGGGACGCTGGGCGCTCAGCCCCTTCACGCTGCCGTCCTGCGCCATGTTGATCGCGACGTTCTCGCCGAGGTCGCAGTTGGCGATGACGAGGTCGTCGCGGTCGGCGTTGCGGGCGGCTGCAATCACGCCCTCGGCGGGCACGTCCCAAACGGCCCAGATGCCCTTGATGCTCCGGTGCGACACCAGCATGGCGCCCGTCACCTTCTCGGCGTCGCCGGCGAAGTCCGGGCCGCCGATGCCCTGCTCGGCCACGACGTGGATCGCCGGGTAGTTCTCCGCCAGCGTCTTCTTCACGGCGTCGTAGCGCTGCCGGGTCACGAAGAAGTCGGCGGCGTGGAACACGAGGCCCACGTCGCCCTTGCCGCCGAGCGCCTGCGCCAGCAGGTGGGCGGTCGCGACGCCGTTGCCGTAGTTGTCGGCGGACACGACGCTCACGTAATCCTTGCCGGCGACAAAGCCCCTCGGCACGTTGTCCATGAACACGAGCTTCGCGCCGCGCTCGGCGGCCACCCGGTATTCGGCGGCGGTCGCGACGGGGTCCGTCGGGATCGACACGATGATGTTGGGCTTCTGCGCCAGCACGGTCTCGATGTCGGCGACTTGCTTGTCCGGCTTGAAGCCGGCATCGGTGGTGGCGACCACGTCGATGCCCATTTTGGCGAACTGCGCCTTGAGGCCCTCGATCTGCGCCTGCGACCAGTCGTTTCCCGCATAGTGCATGACAATGGCCGCCTTGGCGTGCATGGCCTTGATCTTGGCAAGCTCCTCGTCGGTCAGCTTCACGGAGGCCGCCGGCTCCGGCTGCTCGCCGTTGGGCCCGAGGCTCAGCACCTTGCTGGACAGGGCCGCGAGCGCCTCCTTGGGATCGGCCGCCTGGGCCGGAGCTGGGCGCCCGAGGCCGATGGCCGCGGACAGCATGGTCGTGAGCAGCAGATAAGACAGGCGCATGGATCGTCCCCCTTAATTCTTTGTTGGGCCTGGATCAGGCTTTGGCCATCTCGGCGTCCACGAAGGCGCGGCTTTGCTTGGCGCCATCGAGAGGGTCAGCCCAAGCGTCCAGTTCGTTGCAGACCCAGCCGTCGTAGCCGACGTCGGCCAAGGCCCGGATCACCGCCGCGTTGTCGCAATCGCCCTGGCCGACCGGCGTGAACGCGAACGGGCTGGACTGCCACCCCTTGAGATGCACGTAGGTAATGCGGCTCGCATGCTCGCGCACCATCGCCGCAACGTCGCCGCCCGCAGCCGCCAAGTGCGCCGTGTCGGGACAGAACCCAATGGCCGTCTTGCTGAAGATCTTTCTGACCTCTTCGGGGTTCTCGACGATGGTCGAGAGATGCGGGTGGTAATGGGCACGCACCCCGTGCCGCCGCGCGATATCGGCCGCCTTGTCGAGTGCTGTAGCCAGCGCCTCGTAGTCGCCGTCCCGTGTGCCCTCGAAGCGCCGCGCTCCACCGCCGACCACGAGGTGCTCAGCTCCGAGCGCCGCGGCCGCTGCAGCCGCCTTGGCGATGCGCGCCAATTCCTCGTCGAGAATGTCCGGGTAGATGAAGTTCGCGCCGCTATAGACAGCGACAAGCTTCAGTCCCGTCTCGGCGAGGATTGCGCGCATCGCTCGGAAGTCGTCCGCTTCTCCGTCCAGGACGTTGCCATCGAAGAACTCGATGCCCTCATAGCCGGCCTCGGCAATGTCACGCGCCGCGTCAGCCATGTCGGCGAAGGTGCGGTAAGTAAGCCGGGTGATCGAGGTGACGCCCACGGCGTCGCCGCCGAGCGGTCCCCAGCAGTTGGCATGGTAGGCCAGCTTCCAACGCGGCATCGTCGCACTCCCCCCGTTCAGGACCTTGAGGTCAACGTCCGCAATGTCAGAGTCTCACTGCTCCGACCGCTGCGGCATCTTTGATCGCGTTGCCCGTGGGCGGCGCCATCACTCGTGTGGGGGAAGTGATGAAACCGTTTCCACTCACCGTCAAGCCGAAAATGGCATCGGTTCCATTTTTCCCTAGCCGCCGAAATTGGCACGTGTATGGTGCGGCGGCGCACGACATCATAGGCCCGAAACGAGTTTCGGCGCGGGAAAGGCGGCATGACGGCAGGAGGGGGCGCCAAGAGATCGGGCGGCAAGGCCACGGCAACAATGCGCGACGTGGCGGCCCAGGCAGGCGTGGCGTTGACCACGGTCAGCCGCGCATTCAGCCATCCGCAGAAGCTGTCCCCCGCCACGCTGCAGCGGATCGAGAGCGCGGTTGCCACCCTCAACTACACCGTCAACGAGAACGCCAGGGCGCTGCGCCGCCGATCGACCGGGATCGTGCTGGTGCTGCTGCCGGACATCGCCAATCCCTTCTTCTCCCGGGTGCTGAAGGGCATCGAGGAGGTCGCCCGGGAAAGCGGCCGGATGATGCTGATCGGCGATACCGGGCGGAGCGCCGGGCTGCGGGAGGGCTATGGGGCGCAGCTTGAGGCGCGGACGGTCGACGCCATCATCCTGCTCGACGGCGTGCTGCCGTTCCGCCAGGGCTCGCTGGCCTCCGCGCGGGTGCACCTGGCACCGATCGTTGCGTTAAGCGAGCGGATCGACGGGCCTGACGTGCCGTATGTCGGCATCGACAACGAGCGTGCCGCGCGGGACGCCGTGCATCACTTAGCGGATCTCGGCCATCGGAGCATCGCGCACATCGCCGGGCCGGCCAGCAGCGTGCTGACCGCCGAGCGGCGCCGCGGCTTTGAGCAGGGCGTGCGCGAGCGCGGGCTGACCTGCTGCGGCATTGTTCCTGGCAGCTTCTCCGTGGACTCTGGACGCCGAGCCGCGGAGCAGATCCTAGCCCGGAAGCAACGGCCGACGGCGCTGTTTACGGCCAATGACGAGATGGCCGTAGGCGCCATCCTGGCCCTCAAAGCCGCAAGCCTCGGCGTGCCCCGGGATATTTCGGTGGTCGGCTTCGATGACATCGAATTCGCCGGGCTGCACGATCCGGCGCTGACCACGATACGCCAGCCCCGTCGCGAGATGGGCCGCGAAGCCATGCAGGCCATCGTGACGCTGCTGGCCGGAGGCGAGCTGCCAAGCCGCACGATCATCTTGCCGCATGAGCTGGTGGAGCGGGCCAGCGCGGGCGCGGCGCCATCGAACGCCCGGGGCCGGGCGCGGCCATCGGGGCGAGCCGCCAGTCCCGCCCCGGCTTGATCACAAAACATTTCATCGATCATTCATTGCGACAAAGCACGGGAAACCTCAATCATGAGAACCATCAAAGGCCCGGCCATTTTCCTGGCGCAGTTCGCCGGCGACGCCGCGCCCTTCGACAGCCTGCCCGGCATCGCGCGCTGGGCGGCGGGTCACGGCTACAAGGGCGTGCAAATCCCAAGCTGGGACAAGCGGCTGTTCGACCTGCCGCTTGCGGCCGAAAGCCGCGGCTACTGCGACGAGGTGCGGGGCGTGCTGCAGGAGGCCGGGCTGGTCTTGACGGAGCTGTCCACCCACCTGCAGGGCCAGCTCGTGGCCGTGCACCCGGCCTATGACCTTGCTTTCGACGGCTTCGCCGCGCCTGAGGTGCGGGGCCGCCCGGCGGCGCGACAGGCCTGGGCGGTGGAGCAGATGCACCTGGCCGCGCAAGCCTCCGCCAACTTGGGCCTCTCCGCCCACGCCACCTTCTCCGGCGCGCTCGCCTGGCCCTACCTCTACCCCTGGCCGCAACGCCCGGCCGGGCTGGTCGAGGCGGCGTTCGACGAGTTGGCGCAGCGCTGGACGCCCATCCTCGACGCCTTCGACGCGGCGGGCGTCGACCTCGCCTTCGAGATCCACCCGGGCGAGGACCTGCACGACGGCGCGACGTTTGAGATGTTCCTCGAGCGCGTGCAGAACCACCCCCGCTGCAACATCCTCTACGACCCCAGCCACTTCCTGCTGCAGCAGCTCGACTACCTTGCCTTCATCGACCTGTACCACCCGCGCATCCGCATGTTCCACGCCAAGGACGCCGAGTTCCGGCCGAGCGGGCGGCAGGGGGTGTACTCCGGCTACCAGCCCTGGGCGGAGCGCGCCGGGCGGTTCCGCTCGCTGGGCGACGGGCAGGTCGATTTCGGCGCGGTGTTCAGCAAGCTCTCGCAGCACGGCTTCGACGGCTGGGCGGTGCTGGAATGGGAGTGCTGCCTCAAGGACAGCGAGCAGGGTGCCGCGGAAGGGGCGGCGTTCATCCAGCGACACATCATCCAGGTCGCGGACCGCGCCTTTGACGACTTCGCCGCGAGCGGGGTGGATGGGGCGACCAACCGCAAGATGCTGGGGCTCGCGTAAGGTGTCCGGGGCGCCGCGCCGCATCCGCCTCGGCATGGTCGGCGGGGGCGAGGGCGCGTTCATCGGCGCGGTGCACCGCATCGCCGCGCGCCTGGACGACCGCTTCGAGTTGGTCGCCGGCGCGCTGTCGTCCGACCCGGCGCGGGCGCAGAGCAGCGCCGCCGCCCTGCACCTCGACCCGGCGCGGAGCTACGCCGGCTACGCGGCGATGGCGGACGCGGAAGCCGCCCGTCCGGACGGGATCGAGGCCGTGGCCATCGTCACGCCCAACCACCTGCACCACGGCCCCGCCCGCGCCTTCCTGGCGCGCGGCGTCCATGTGATCTGCGAAAAGCCGATGACGCACCGGCTGGAGGACGCGCTGGACCTGCAAGGGGCGGTGCGGGCCAGTGGCGCGCTGTTCGCCGTTGCCCACACCTACACCGGCTACCCGCTCGTGCGGCAGGCGCGCGCCATGGTGGCGGAGGGCACGCTGGGCGCGGTCCGGGTGGTGCAGGTCGAGTATGCGCAGGATTGGCTCACCACCGCGCTGGAAGCGGCGCCGGGGCAGGGCGGGCAGAAGCAGGCAGCGTGGCGGACAGACCCCGAGCGCAGCGGCGCCGCAGGCTCGGTGGGCGACATCGGCACCCACGCCTTTAACCTGGCGGAGTTCGTGACCGGCCTGCCCGTGCAAAGCCTGGCGGCGGAGTTGTCCACCTTCGTGCCAGGTCGCAGATTGGACGACAATGCGCTGATGCTGCTGCGTTTCGGAGGCGGGGCGCGCGGAGCACTGTGGTCGTCGCAGGTCGCGGTGGGGCAGGAGAACGCATTGCGGTTGCGCGTGTATGGCAGCAAGGGCAGCCTGGAATGGGCGCAGGAGCAGCCAAACGCGCTGGCATTCACCCTTTACGGCGAGCCGCCGCGGCTGATCCGGCGGGCCGGCGCGGGAGCGGGTCCGGCCGCGGCCCATGCGAGCCGGGTGCCGTCCGGCCATCCGGAAGGCTACCTGGAAGCCTTCGCGCAGTTGTACCAGGACTTCGCCGAGCAGGTCGCGGCGCGGGCGGAGCACCGCGCGCCCATGCCGCACAGCCTGCTCGTGCCCGGCATCGAGGCGGGCGTGCGGGGAATGCGCTTCATCGCAGCCGCCATCGCGTCGAGCAACGCCAATGCGGGGTGGGTGGCGTTCGGCTGATACCAAGGGCCGTTTGCCCTGACTATTCCGTTGTTGCAAGCAGCTTTTGGCTGCGTGGCAATCCAGGAGCCGCGTGGACAGTAGTTGCTGCTTTTGGAATGCGGCGTCGCTGCGCTCCTCGCAATAACAGGGGAAAGGGGAAGCAAACCGGTCAGAGCTAAGCTGTTGATATTGACCGAGCACCTTATCTGCTACACCGTGTCAGCCGTGTCCAGACGCACCGGCTGCGCCTGCGCCGGCGATGCAGCCGTCGGCAGGGTTTCGGACGGAGTGGCCAATCCCTGCTCCAGCGCTGCCACCAATTCCTTGATCACGCCAGCCAGCTTCTCCGGCGCGATCGGCGGCAGCCGCATGGCGAACGGCTCGCGCAGCACCCGATCCCGCTCGGCCAGCAGCTGCCGGACGGCGAGCTTGGCCCGCGGGGCATTTTGGCCGCCGGCACGCTCGACAAGAACCAGGGCGCGGGCCAGCTCCTGGTCGGCGGCGGCAACCGTGCCAGGATCACTGAACGTGGCGAGCGG
>CAXUIQ010000002.1:0-27368 GCA_964250815.1 uncultured Acetobacteraceae bacterium | reverse complement strand
CCGCTCGCGCGCCGCCTGGCGCAGCATGTCAGCAAAATCGTGGTCCTCGGGCGCAGGCGCCACGCCAGGCTGACTGCCCGGCTCCGTTCCGGTTGCCCCCTTGGCATCCGCCGTGCCGGAGGTCGCCCCAGCCGCCCCGGCCGCCTCGCCCTCCTCCGCGTCGGCCGGTCCAGGCGCGGGCGGGGCCGGCACGCGCTCGCCGCCGCAGGACAGCACGGCCGCAAGCGCTGCCTCGACGGGCGAGAGCCGCCCGCCGTGGCTCGCCTCCCCGCCGAACGCCCGCCGCAGCGCGGCCAGCATCCCGTCCAGCACGGGCGAGGGGTCCGCCCCGGGCTGGGCCGTCGCCCTGCCCTCGACCACGGCTCGGCGCCCGCCGACGGTCCGGGCGAACTGCCGGCGCAGCTCGGCCGCATCCGGCCGGTCCAGCATGGCCGGCTTGTTGCGCCGGATCACGCCCGCGAGCTTCACCCGGGCGTAGAGCACCTGGATGTAGACGCGGCTGTTCTGGAACAGCAGGATCGCCTGCCCCGGCCGCAGCCCGCGCACGTCCAGCCAGTTGATCCGGCTCACCTGGCGCACCTCGGCGTGGTCGGACGCGACGTGCGCGTCGGACAGGTCGGAAGAGCTGTTGTAGGACGTGCTCTGCGTGACGTGCGCCTCGCCCGCGGTCTTCTCGACGTAGGTGCGGGTCTGGTTGCCGTCCTGCAATCGCATGATGACCTGCAGGTTGGCGTTGCCCAGAAGCGACCACATCTTCTCGCCGATGCGGGCCAGAAGCCCCGCCGCTTCCTGGAAGCCGAGCAGGAAGTGCAGCCCAAGCCCGCGCCCCTGGGCCAGCATGCCGTCCATGCCGGCGGTGACGTAGTAGGCCAGCTCGTCGAACACGACCTTGAACGGCGCGAAGGCCTCGCTCGGCCGGTTGCCGACGATCTCCTCGTAGTCGCCCTCCAGCTTGGAGCCCAGCGTCAGCGCCATCATGCTGCGCAGCATGGCCACCACGATCTTGCCGAGCCCCGCGTTGGTCTTGTCCGAGTTCTCCAGGCTGGGCAGGATCACCACCAGGATGCGGCGGTTCAGCACCACGTCCAGCATGTCCACGTCGCCCGTCCTCACCTTGAAGATGTGGCCGAGGCTGACGAGCCACTGGCTGAACACCTCCGTGAACTGCATGGTGATAAAGGAGTGCTGCTCGGACGGCTGCTGGCTGCGCTGGTCCTTGAGCGACACGTCCAGGTCGAAGCCGCCGGTCTGGCCGAGGTAGGAGCGCAGCGTCTGCACGAGCGGAGCCGGCATGTCGGGGAACTCCAGCGTCTCGGAGGCGCCGGTCGCGCTGTCGGTGAACTTGATCTGCTTCCTGGTGGCGAGCAGCACCACGTTGCTCAGCTCGGTGGCGTCGCGGATACGCTCCAGGTCGAGGGGGATGCCGTGCGCGTCGCGCATCCAGGTCAGCACCGGGGCGATGGCGCCGAGGAAGCCCACCGCGCGGCCGAAGAACACGCCGCCGTTGCCCTCGCGGCCGGGCTCGGTCAATTGCCCCACCAGGATCTCGCGGATCATGTCGGCGCTGGCCGGGCCGAACGGGTTGCAGGTCATGCTGTCCCGGCCGTCGAGGGTCAGGAAGTTCCACACGAACACATCGTCCTCGCGCCCGTAGCGGCGGGCGAGCGCGAACACCTTGGCGTAGAGCTTGCGGTCGGCCTTGCCGTCCACGAACACGCAGCCGGTGCCCTGCACGAGCGCATTGACCACGGCGAGCGAGATCAGGGCCTCGGTCTTGCCCGCGCCCGTGGTGCCCGGCACGGCTGTGTGCTGGGCCACGTCGTCCTTGCCGTGCCAGACCTGGCGGCGGGTGCCCATCTCGGGGCCGATGTGGTCGAGGCCCTGCGCCCGGCGCGGCCTGCCGGTGTCCGGGTCGGGGTCGGTGACGTCGGGCAGGCCGCAGCGCATGGGCAGGCGCAGCGGCAGCACCACGGGCCGGGTCATCACCCACAAGGCGTAGAGCACGCCGGCCGGGAACAGCAGCTCGACGGTGGCGGGCGCCAGGGCCACGCCGGCGGCGGAGGCGCCGAGCAGCGCCGCGGTGGCGGTGCCGTTCCGCAGCGCCTGCGACAGGCGCCGGAACCAGGGCCGGGTATCCCGGTGCAGGTCGCGGGCGGACTTCTCGTGCTGGGTCTGCGGCCCGAAGAACTCGTGCGCGGCGGCCATGGCGGCCGCCCTATTGCTGCAGGCCGAAGTTCGACGCCGACGGCCGCGGCGGGTTCTGCGGCTGCAAGCGCGGCTGCGATGGCAGGGCTACCGGGGGAGCAGCCTGCGGCACGGCGGCCGGATTGGGAAGGGTGGGGCGTGAGGGAAGCGGCACGTAGGCCGATGCCGCCCCTTGCCTCTGGGAGCGGCTGTCGTCGGGCGGCATCGCGCGGGCCATCTCGGCGGCGCGCAGCGCAAGGCTGTCCGTGGCGGTGCTGGTCCCGAAACTGCGGTTCGCGACGACCGCGCCCAACACGCCAAGCGCCAGCCCGGCCATCGTGCCTTTCCAGCCCCAGCCCCTGCGCCTGGCATGTCCGACCGCAATGGACGGCTGCGTGGACACCAGCGCCGGAACCGAGGATGCGACCGGGAGGGCATGCCGGTCAGCCAGCATCAGGTTCAGGTCGGCCAGGTCCGCCTCGCCCTCGATGGGATCGCCGTAGCGGGCCGTGTAGTCGCCGTAGCAACCCACCGCCTGAAGCACGAGGGTGTCCGCGTTGTAGCGGTCCTGCTCCAGCGTGAAGCCGTGGGCTTTCGCGAGATCGAAGAACACGGTGCCGTGCCCCTTCGGGAAGCGCGAGGTCACGCGGACGGTCTTGTCGGGCATGGTGTGAAGCACGGGCTGGATCCTCCGGGAGGTGAGCCGAACAAACCTGCCTCGGGCGGACGCGAGTGCGATGAGGGCATCATGCGCGACGGTTCACCCATTCATCGCACATCCGAGCCTTGGCGGCGAAGCGCTGGGCCAGGACGCCCGAGCCGCTCTACGCGCGTTCGACGTCCATGCCTGTCCCGGAGTGCCCACCGTCGTCATCAAGGCGGAGCGCTTCTTTGGCAAGGACCGCCTCGGCTGGATCGAGGCGGCGTGCGACCGGGGCAAGGCGGCGCAGCGTCAGACGAACTTTTGAACGGGGAGTAGCCCAATGCCGTCCACAAGGATCGAAACGCGCACCGGTTGGGTTGGCAACCGACGTCAGGAGGTGATCGAGGCCGTGCAGTCAGCCCTGCTCGAAGGCTTGCGGATCCCCAGGGAAGACCGGTGCGTGCGTCTGACCGAATACGACCACGACGCCTTCATCGTGCCGACAGGCAAGGGCGCGACCTACACGTTCGTCGAGGTGACATTGTTCTCCGGTCGCTCGCTCGACGCCAAGCGCCGGCTCTATCGCACCATGGTTGAGCAGCTCGGCCGCCTCGGCGTGCCAGCTTCCGACATCAAGATCACTCTGATCGAGGTGCCGCCCGAGAACTGGGGCATACGCGGACTGCCGGCCAGCGAGGTCGACCTCGGCTTCAAGATAGATGTCCGACCAGACAGGTGGGGGCGGGATCTGGCGGGTGCGATGGTGTGCTGCAGCGAGAAGCCGGCTTGGCCGTGCCAGGTTTCGGGCTATGCTGACGCATGATCCGCTGCAGATCCGTGTTGTGGACCCTGATCGTCGCCCTGACCGCTCTGACGGCGGCTGGTCCGGCGTGGTCCGACCAATCGGACCCGCGTCTCCCAGGGCTGTTCGCCCAGTTGCAAGCCACCTCCTCGGCCGAAGCGGCGCAGCCGCTCGCGGCACAGATCTGGGGCATCTGGACGCAAGCCCCCGACCCGGCGGCCGACCAGCTCATGGCGGACGGTCTCAGCGCGATGAATGCCGGCGACTACGGCTTGGCGCTGAAGAACTTCGGGCAGTTGGTCGAAGACACGCCGGCTTTCGCCGAAGGGTGGAACAAGCGGGCCACGCTGCTTTATCTGCTCGGACGCTACCAGGAGTCCGTGGCGGACATCGCCAAGGTCCTCGCGCTGGAGCCGCGGCATTTCGGGGCGCTGTCGGGCCTCGCGCTGTGCGACGAGCGGCTTGGCAGGCAAGCCGATGCCTTGCAGGCGCTGCGGCGGACGGCTGCCGTCTATCCCGAGATGCCTGGCCTGAAGACACGCCTCAAGGAATTGATGAAGAAGGTCGAGGGCGAGCCAATCTAGAGGTGGCGCCCGCGCTCCATGATCTCCAGCGCGTACTCCCGGTAGCTCATGCCCATTTCCTCCGCCCGCCGAAGCCGGCTCAGCGCCACCTCGCGCGGCACGGCCCAGGCCCGCTTGCGCGCCCGGGTCCCCCACCATTGCCGCCAGGACGCTGCGCCCGGGTCCTCGTCGTCCAGCGCCGGCCCGCCATTGTGGCCGGGCGCCGGCGCGCCGTCCGTCATGCGGCATCCCCGGAGCGGCGGTGCGGTCCCAGCACAGGGTGCAAGGGTAGGGCGTGGCGGCGCCCGCACCGAAACCTCGCGCACGGGGTCGCGTGCCGCGGCGCATCCCGAGGCACGCCGAACCGGAATGTTGTTTGGCAGACGATGGCGCGTTGACCCATGCGCACCGATCAGGGACGGTGCGCGCCCACGATCGCGATTGGAACAGCCTTCCATGTTCGACCTCCCCGGCCTGGACGCCGCCACGCGCATCGTGCACGCGGCGATGCCGCCCACGCCGCAATACGCCTGGCCCTTGCTGGCGGCGCGCACCGGGGCGGAGGTCTGGGTCAAGCACGAGAACCACACGCCCACCGGCGCCTTCAAGGTCCGGGGCGGGCTGGTGTACCTGGACAGCCTGCGCCGCGAGCGGCCCGGCGTGCGCGGCCTGGTCACGGCCACGCGCGGCAACCACGGCCAGAGCATCCCCTATGCGGCGCGCGGCACCGGCGTGGCGGTCACGGTCTGCGTGCCCCACGGCAACTCGGCGGAGAAGAACGCGGCCATGCGCGCCCTCGGCGCGGATCTGGTCGAGGTCGGCCGCGACTTCGACGAGGCGCGGGAGCGCGCGGCCCGGCTCGCCGCGGAGCGCGGCTTGGAGATGGTGCCGTCCTTCCACCCGGACCTGGTGCGCGGCGTCGCGACCTATGCGCTGGAACTGTTCCACGCGGTGCCGGACCTCGACACGGTGTACGTGCCCATCGGCATGGGATCGGGCATCTGCGGCCTGATCCGGACGCGCGACCTGCTGGGCCTGTCCACGCGCATCGTGGGCGTGGTGTCGGCGGTCGCGCCCGCGATGGCGCTCTCCTTCGAAGCCGGGCGGGTCGTCACCACGGAGACGGCCGACACCTTCGCGGATGGGATGGCGTGCCGCGTGCCGGACCCGGCTGCGTTCGCGATCATCCAGGCCGGCGCGGAGCGCATCGTGCGCGTGACGGACACGGACGTGGCCGCGGCCATGCGCGCCTACTGGACGGACACGCACAATCTGGCCGAGGGCGCGGGCGCCGCCCCGCTCGCGGCGCTGCTACAGGAGGCCGAGCAGATGCGGGGCAAGCGGGTGGGCCTGATCCTGTGCGGGGGCAACATCGACCTTGCACTGGCGCTTCGCGTGCTGGCCGACAGCAATGGCCAAGCCGGACCGGCTACCTGACCGACGGGGTACAGGCACCGGAGCCTGGCTGCTCCCGGCCGTGGCGTTCCGCCGCCGTCGTGAGCGGCTCGAACAAGAGGGCGGGCACTCATCCGATCCGAATGACGACCAAGAGTCACTCGGTGCCGCCATGGGTCGCCTGATAGCCTGGACAGGCGGCCGGGGAAGGGCAATACTTGCCATACGCCGCGATCCAGTCCGTCGCGATGTCATGCTGCGCCTGCCCGGCATCCACGGCCCTGCCGCAGACAAGTTGGACCAAACGCCACTCCAAGCGGTCCTTCGCCTCGGCCCCCCATTCGCCCTCACGTTCTTCGGGCCAGAGGTTGGAAGGTTCGTCACTGCCTCCGTTCTTACCCCCTCTGCGCAACTACGTCAGTCTTTTCAGTAGCATAGAGTAGTATGCCTACTGCTACAACGTATCTATCCCGGATCATACTGAAGGGATCGTCCGTTCAATCAGTGGTCATCTCTTGCTCGCCTCTTGATGGCAAAGCGCAAACAACGCCCCAACGAAACCGACCGGACCGAGGCATTCTCCGGCCTCGTCAAAGAGTGCGCCATTAGGCTCCACCGTCCACCGGCGCTCTTCGAGCCAGGCCGCAGACAGGAATTTCTCGATCGGCGCGACATCGACGGGCGTCGACGCCACCGGCAACAGAGGCTTGGTGGCCTGCTGCTCCTCCTTGAGGGCTGGCTGGAGATGTTTGAAGGCCTGCCGAAGACGACTGATCTCCGCGCGTTGGCGGCCATTCTCGACCAAAACCATCTTCAGCCGGGTGCGGATATCGAGATCCTGGATCGCTTCGACCGCTTCGGCGAGCGGCGTCGCCGGGGCGGTGGACAAGGCGGTTGTCGGGATGCCGATCTCCTTGGCAAACGCGTCGATCAACGCACGGTAGTCCTCCCCGCCAGCGTTGCGGAGCGTCTGGGTTCGCAGGACGCCGGCCGCCTCGGCATGACGCCCGACCTGTGCGACGGTGAAGCGCCGCACGCCCTTCCGTCGCATGTCGTCCAGGACCTGCCAGAGGCCTCCAGTGGTTGCGCGCTTCCGGGCGTTGGAGCGGGCGAGGATCTCCTCCTTGAGTGATTGCGCCGCGCTCATCAGGCTGTCTCCATGTCGGCTGGAGTTGTGGTGTCCAGGAGGCTGAGGGCGTGCGGTTGGAGGTGGCTTCGCCGCCGGGCCATGCCGGACAACTCATCGGCCAGACTCCCGGTGTCGAAGCCGAGGCGGGCCAGGGTTTCCGTGCCGTTCAGGAGATTGAGCGTGTTGGCCCTGCCGATCCGAGCCATGAACAGCCGGGACAGCTGGTTGCCGACCGCCAGGGCTGTCGCTTCGTCGAGGTCGAGGAATGCGGGCTGCAGCCCGTTTTTGGAGAGCATCCGATCGTATGCCCGCATGCGCCGGAGGTTGGCGCCGGTCGGGTCGACCGACTGGAAGAGCGTGCTGGATTGGCAGATGCGGTCGAGCAGGTCGAATTCGGTCGTCTCCTCGAACACGGTTTCGAGGGAGCTGGTGTCGTTGACGACCAGGGCCGTTGAGTCCAACTCGGACTTCGCCTCCTCCGAGAGGATCCGTCGGCTCTGCTCGATGAGCCTAGCCAGGGAATTCATCTGGAGCAGGAGCTGATCGAGCGCGTCGGTGGCGTCGTCGAGATCGGTCCCGGTCTTCTGCCACTCCCGATGGCACATGAACGGTTGGCCGCCGGCGACGGCGGCCCGCCGCTCGGCATCGAGCGCCGCGCACCCGCGCTGCCGGGTGGCGCGCCGCGCGGGGGGGTGCGCGGCGGCCGGGCGTCTCGCGTTGCAGTGCGCGGGAGCGTAATCCGTTGATCGGGGCTTGTCCGCAGTCAGCTTGGGGCCTCCGATCCCGCATCTGGCGCAGCCGACGGGGCAGATGCCAACGTCCATAAAGACGAAGCTGGCGCCGGAGCCTTCGGCGAAAGCGGCCGGACCGGCTTCCTCGTTCCATGCGACGGCGTTCCGCAGCTCTCTGAAAGCCACCGATTGCTGATGATGGACCCAGTTCTGCTGGGTTTGCCGGATCATTTGTTCGTGGCCAGCCTCCATGTGTTCTGAGACCGAAGCGACGCCGATCTTGGTGTAGTAAAGGGTCATGACGATGGTGGCGTGGCCGACAATCTTCATCAGGATCTCGGCTGGGACGCCCGCCTCGTAGTAGGCGGTGATGAGGGTGACCCGCATGCTGTGGAGATCGTAGACCGGGGTGATCTTGACGCGGCCGACAGCATCCCGCGCCACCTCAACCAGCCGGTAAGGAAGGCCGCCCGCAGAAACGATCCCCTGGTCCGCCAAACGCACTTCCAGTTCGCGCAGCAGGTGCGCCCACATCGTGTGCATCCAGGAGTTGGCGATGGGCAGGGCCGGCGGCGCGTTGCCGACCGGGTTCCGGAAGAGAAAGCAGGCCTTCCGCCCTGCCAGCTGCCCCGCAGTCTTGGTTTTCGCCAACTCAGGAACCGCGGACCAAGGCGTCGGGCCGGCCACGGGATTGTGGGTCGCTTGCCAGTCGCGGAGCCAGGCGAGCATGCGGACGACATCCGCCGGAGCGTAAGGGCAATCATAGCCGCGATCGTCCGCCGCCGTGTCGAGGTCCGCCGTCTTGTTGGTGCTGATGCGAAGGATCGGCACGTCGCGGCTGACACGGGCGTCCCGCCGCAGCTGGACGACGCCGTTCAGGACGGGCGCCTTGCCGGTCCCCGTCCTGAGGGGACCGGTGTTCGGCACCATCTGCCCGGTCGCGGTGTCATAGGCGAACGTGTCGGCTTCGCCGCTGTCGAGCATCCGGATCTGGAAGGTGCGGAATGGCATGCGGAGCTTCATCCAAATGGCCACGGCCCGGACAGGGGCCCAGACCCGCAGGAATTGGCTGGACTGCTCGTCCTGATAGACAAACCAGTCGCCTCCTTGCTTGCTTGCCGCCGCGAACTTCCTCGCCCAGCGCCAATCATCCTCGGTGAGGATGTCCAGGAGCATCTGGACCAACAGGGTCGGCATGGCCTCACGGACGCTCTCGCTGTGGCGGACCCGCGGGGCCGCCACCTTCGTCAGGGGATTGCGCAAGGTGGGAGGCCGCACTCGGACGCCGTCGACATCGTCGGAAAGCCGGCAATCCAGGACCCACTCCAAGAACTCGGCGGTTTTCTGATGAACCTGGCGGCGGACGGGAACGGGGGCCGGATCAAGCTTCGTCCTGATGTTCAGGAAATCGCGGGGATCGGTCGGCAGATGCGGGTTAGCCAGCAGGTATTTGAAGAACGTGTTCAGTGTTGTGACGATGCTCGTCTTTCCAGCCGTCGCCTCGGCCAACCACGCTGCCCCGTAGGCGCACCATGTCTCGAGCGCGGGATTCTGGCCCGTAGCCCAGGCAAAGCGGCCACGCTCCGCCGCGCCCTCGGCGGAGCGGCTGAAATCGTCCGGGGCGTCAGTGCCCCTCAAGTCTCCCTCCGCGGCCCGCTGGATCACGAGGATGGCCTTTGCCGCCCGCCGCTGGTGCATGGCCGTGCTACGGCGGAGGTCATCGCGCACAACCTCGGAGGTGAGGTCTCCGGCCTCCTGGACCCCGGCGCGCTGAAGGAGAAGGGGAACGATCGTGTTTCGCATGAACGACCGGTTCCGCCCAGGTGTAGCTTCCAGAAAGGCGGTCACGATCCGCTCTGCCGGGCCGAACATCGCCGTGCGGGTGTAGTGCTGCTTTGGAAAGGGATTGTCGCCGATCGGCCACGCGATCGCATGATGCCGCCAGATACCCACCATCAGTTCCATGATGCGGGTCTTGTCGGTGTATCGCCAGTTGCTGCCACCCCAGTCGTCCACGTCATGCGCGTTCCTGCCCCAACCGGGACGCTCGGCGAACAGCGCATCCAGGGCTCGGCCGAACTTGGGAACTCCGCAGGTGGCGGCGAAGGCATCGAGGAAAGGCTGGAGTTTCGGTGAAGGGCGATGAAAGCTCTTCAGGTCGGCCCACTCGGCGCGGCACTCCCTCACGGCCGTGTCTACCCCTTCCGGCGTCCACGTCGGAGGAACAAGGAACTTGGTTTGGTGAATGTTCGCATGGACAGCGTGGCCGGTCAGATAGCTGTCGGCCACAAGGGTGAAGGCGGGGTCGTTGTGCCAGAATTCAGTCTTGCCCATTGATCAGTCCTCGACAGCCCCAAACAGTGCCTGCGCGGAGAACGGCTGTTGGATCCGGGAAAATGCGGAAAGCACCTCGTGGAGGCGCGCCTCGGTGTAGACCTCCTGGGACAATGCCGACTTGTGGTGCAGGGCAAGCTGACGGATCTTCGGATCGATTTTCGCCTCCCGCATCCATTGACCGTAGGCGTGCCGGTGCCCGTGCGGGGTCGTGCCGAACTGCTTCGCCGGTTCGAGGCCGATCCGCCGGATCGCAGCGCCATGCACCTTCTCATACGCCTTGACCGTCATGGGCTCGCCGGATCCGGCCACGAACAGGTATGGGTGGGCCGAGGTTCTCGGGCGGATCAGGACGTAGGCGCGGTAGAGCCTCATGAAGAACCGGCCGTACCCGGCATGGCGCCAGAAAACCAGCATCGAGCGGCTATGGGAGTCCGTCAGAAGCGGATCCTTCCATCCGACCGCTTTTCGTCCCTGAAGATCGGTCAGCGGCAGGCGGTCGTAGCACAGGCGGAGGTACTCCGCCCGCGACACCTGGCGTTTGCTGTTCGTTTCGGGATCGCGGTATGCGACGAGGCCCTCCGACGGGTGGAAGACCTTGACGAGGGCCCAGTCGGGATCGTCGGACGCCTCGAACACATCCATGATCCACAGATGAAGCGCCTCGGAAAGGCGGAGGCCGCCGCCATGGAGCAGGATGGCGATCATCTGGTCTCGCAGCGTCGTCCACTGCAGGGGTCGGGCCCTCCGGAAGCCGACCTTGAGGAGGTCTGGGAAGGCCTCCTCTGGAAATGTCTTGGGGTCTTGCGTGATCACCGGAAGCCGGCGGCGCACGCCGCCAACGCGGGTCGTGGACGATCGGCCGTGGACACGACTGGCCGACTTGATGTGGCGCAGCAGCGACGCCCCGGACGCGCGGCGCCACGCCCGCCAAAACAGGATCTGTTCGGCCGAGGTCGCCATTCTGGTGGGATTGACGGGGACGGCGGCGCCGGACTCCGCAAGCCAGTCGGTGAAGGCGGTCACCTCCGTCATGGTGCGCTTTGCAGCGACGGCAGAGCGCGGCGCCCACCAAAGGCCTGAAGGGTCCGCTGCGCCCCGGATAGTCCCCCAGACAAGCGCGTCGGCGAAGGCCTGGAACAGGCGATGGCGCTCCGATTGGGGAAGAAAGGCCCCGCCGTTGGCGGCGAGGAAGTCGAGAAACAGACCGAGAGACCGTGCATGCGACCTTTGCGAGCCGATGCCAAGCCGATGCTCCTCGACGTAGCGTTGCCAAGCCTCGAAGGGCGTCCCGTCCGACCCCAGGATCAGCACTATCGGAAGTCCAACGCGGTCGAACGCTTCTACCCGGCTGTGCGCGAGCGGTGGAAGATCGGTCGTCATGAGGTGCCTCGGCCAATTCGGCAATCGAAGGGGGTTCCCACCATGCGTGCCCGCCAGGCGACTCCACGCAGGCGCGTCGGTGCCACGAGGATGGCTTGTCGGACTGCTCGGGTGATGGCGTTGCAGAGCCATGACGGCTCCAGCAGCCGGATCAGCTCGAAGACGATGACGACCCGCGGTGCTTTGCCGGGAAGCGTAGGAATAGTATACCCATGGGAGCATTTGCGTGGCTGCGCAAGCCAAATTTTTTTGCCGGTCTGCCCGGATTTACCAGAGGTTTCGCGCTTCAGCCCGCTGAAATGGTATAGTCAGAGCGGGAGGAAAACCCTCCGATGGCCAATGGGACGAGATGGTCCATCTCGTAGTGGCCGCTGCGGCGGTCGATGCCGTAGGCCCGGTACACGTCCCGCTTCATCCGCCCCGAGGTATGCCTGACCGAGCGGGAGTAGCCGGGGTGGCAGAACACCGCCGGATCGGAAGTGGCGACGGCACCCGGCGTCAGGCGCGGGTCCGGACGGATGCGGGCACCACCCGGGCTACCGGGGAGCAGGTTCTCGGCATGGGCACTGAAAGCCAGCAATGCCAGGACAGCAGCGCATATCAAAATGGAGCGCACGTTTCCTCCTTGCACCTGACAGGACGCCTGCACGAGCGCGCTACTCCCCCCTTCTTTTATTGCAAATACGATACTGCCGCCTCAGTCGCCAGCATTGTTTGCTGCAGCTTTGATGACGAGCACTTCAAGGGACGTGGCGAACAGCCCGCCGGCCTCAAAGAGCGGCTGCAAGCTTGTGGCGACGCGGCGAGCTTGGCCGTCGCTGCCCGGCCGCACGGCTACCTCGCCACATCAGTGCGGGGCCGGCCACGAGACCCGACGCGAAATAGCCGCGGCAGGACAGCAACACCACGACGGCTGCGACCGCGAAGGCGAACATGGCCGCGAGATACCGCTGCAACCGTCCTTCGGCCTCGAACGCCGGGTCCGCTTCCAACCCGCGCAGCATGTAGCCTGCCGTCAAGGTCGTATCCCACGTCGGTGAACGCCGGCCCGGTCGCGGCGGAGAACCCGACGAGCAGGGCGGGCGACACTGGGAGACCCCCGGACAGCATCCCAGCCATGAGGGTGATCAGCGCCACCGCGAACGCTGGGAACCAGCCGGAGCGCATCGCTGCAGGCCGACGATCAGCTCATGGATCAAGACCGCAAACGCCGCATGAAGCACAAGGGCGGCCAGCGTCGGAGCAGTCGGCCTTCACTGGCTGGCAGCTTCGCGCCGCTGCGGGCGGCACAATGGCCCTGCCTACCTCGTCCTGGGCAGCATCGGCTTGCAGCGGTTCGGGCAAGGCGAGTGGAACGCCGAGACGCACGGCCGGACAAAGCTGCATCGTCTGAGGCTCGGCCTGTGACGGCTCCAGAACCGCCGAACGCAGCACGAGGAGGCTGTCGCCGCAATGTCGTTGACATGTCAGTTGTGAGGCGGGTAGGCTCGATGTCGCTCAAGGAGCAGCGATGGCGAGAAACGATGCAAGTGCGCAAGTCGACGAGTGCGCTCCGCCGCGCCCGCGCACCTACTTGCGCAACGAAGCGTATACGTCAGTTCGTGACTATCTTCTCAGTGAGGAAGAAGACGCCGGCTTTTCCGAGCGGAGCCTGGCAGCTCGTCTCGGCCTCGGCCTCGCGCCGCTTCGGTCGGCGCTTGAGCAGCTGCGGGCGGAGGGGCTGGTCGCCGTTGCCCCGAACAGCGGTTTGCGGGTGCCGGAAACGACGGCGCGCGAGATCATCGACTTCTATGAGATGCGGCTGCTGATCGAGTGTCACATCGCCCGGCAACTCGCGGTCCGCCTGACCGCGCCGCAATCGGCTTTGCTGGAAGAGATACTGACGGCCCAGGAGCGGGCGGCCGAAACCCGTGACACCGTCCGATACCATCAGCTCGATCTGGATTTCCACAAAACGCTGACCGGGTTCCACGGCAATCCGGAGATGATCCGGGCACTCGGGCAATTGCGGAACAAGATGTACCGCCTGTCGCGTCGGCTGCATCGCGCGCATCCGGAGCGGCTGGCGGTCAACGCCGAACAGCATCGCGGGATCGTGGACGCGATCCGGTCAGGCGATGCCGAGGCCGCACGCGCACAGATGGAAACGCATCTGGTGTGGGGACGCGCCTTCACGCTTGATCCGGACAGCAAGCTGACAAGCGGTCCGGAACGGCAACGATCGTAGCCATCGCGCAAAACAGGGAGGAAACGATGAAAAGAAGCGGACAACAGGGTGCAGGGATGACGCGCAGGGCCTTCCTGCACTCAAGCGCCTTGGGGACCGCGGCGTTCCTGGCCGCGACGCGCGCCGTTCTGGCAGCCGAGAGCAAGCCGATCCGCGTTGGCTTCATCCTGCCGAACTATGACCAAATCCGCTGGAAGAGCGGCGACCAGCCGGGCTTCGAGAGCCAGGCGCAAACACTCGGGCTCAAGACTTTCGTCGTGGCCTCGCAGCAATCGGAGACGGTGCAGGCGAGCCAGGTCGAGAACATGCTGACCCAGGGCGTGGACGTGATCGTGCTGCGCCCGGTGAACGCGGCGGCGTCGACCTCGCTGGTCCGCAAGTGCAACCAGGCCGGGGTGCCGCTGATCGCCTACGACTCGCTGCCGCAGAAGGCGGACGTCGCCTGCTTCATCGGGCGCGACGCGATCGAGATGGGCAAGTCGATCGCCGAGGTGGCCGTCAAGGCGCAGCCGAAGGGCAACTACATCCTTGCCCTAGGCGACGAAGGCGTGAACGTTGCGCAGGAGGAAAAGCGCGGCTACTATGCAGTGCTGAGACCCTTTCTCGACTCCGGCGCGATCAAGGTCGTCTCCGAGCAGTTCAACAAGAATTGGTCAACCGACTCCGCCCGCGCGCAAGTCGAGAACGCGCTGACCAAGAACAACAACGATGTCGTCGCCGTGGTCTGCGGCAATGACGGCACCGCCTATGGCGCGATCCAGGCGCTGGGAGCGCAGGGGCTGGCCGGCAAGGTGTGGGTCAACGGGGTGGACGCCGAACCGCGGGCGATGGAGCTGATCCGCGACGGGCAAATGGCCATCTCCAACTTCACCGATTACTGGCAAGGCGGGGTGGAGTCGGCGAAGGCGGCGGTGACGCTGGCCAAGGGCGGCAAGATCGACACCGGCGCCGTCGCCAACAACGGGCTCAAGGACGTGCCCTGGATCAAGGTCGATTTCACCAACTTCTCGAAAGCCAACCTGGCCGAGATGGCTGCACGGTATCCGTGGTGGGTGGACCGCGCGAAGCTAAGGATCTGACATGGACGGCGCCGCTCCTCAGCCACCGGCGGTTCGGCTTTCGGACATCGACAAACGCTACAGCGGAGCGCACGCACTCCGCGGCGTGTCGCTGACGGTTGAAAGCGGCGACGTGCATGCTGTCGCCGGCGAGAACGGCGCCGGCAAATCGACGCTGATGAAGATCCTTGCCGGCGTGATCGGGGCCGACGAGTATGCCGGCAGCCTTGAGATCGACGGGACAGCACGGCGCTTCTCCTCCATCCGCGATGCCGAGCGGCATGGGGTGTTCCTGGTGCCGCAGGAGCTGAACATCGTCCCGGAGCTGCGGGTTGGGGAGTACCTCTACCTCAACCGAGAGCCGCAGCGCTGGGGCATGGTCGACGCCGCCAAGCTCTGGCGCGACACGGCGCACTGGCTCAGCGTGTTCAAGCTGCACTGCTCGCCGCTGGCGCCCATGGGCGAGCTGTCCACTCATGAGCAGCAACTCGTCAGCATCGGCCGGGCGATGACGCAGGGCGTGCGGGTGCTGATCCTGGACGAGCCGACCGCGAGCCTGACGGAGCGGGAAACTGAGCTGCTGTTCGAGCGGATCGAGGACCTGCACCGGCACGGCGTGACGACGCTCTACATCTCGCATCGGCTGCACGAGTTCGAGCGGATCGCCGACGCGGTGACGGTGATGCGCGACGGATCGGTGGTGGACCGGTTCCGGATGGCCGGGGCGACGGAGGTGCCGCGCCGCGTCATCCGCGCGATGGTGGGGCGCGAGCTCTCGGACATGTATCCCAAGCGCCCGGCCAAGCCCGGCCCGGCGACGCTCGGCGTCCGCGCCTGGTCCGTCGCGAGCCCGCGGCCGGGCCGCCCGCCGGTGGTGGACGGCGTCGATCTGGACGTGCGCGCGGGCGAGGTGGTCGGGCTGTTCGGCCTGCTCGGCTCGGGGGCGTTCGACTTCGCGCGCTCGCTGTTCGGCACCGACGCGCGCCGGACGAGCGGCAGCATGGCCCTGCGCGGCCGGCCGGTCCGCGTTTGCAGCCCGGAGGAGGCGGTCGGCCACGGCATCGCCTACCTGCCGGCCGAGCGCAAGCGCGATGGGCTGATCCTGGATCACGCGATCGAGACCAACATGACGCTTGCCGCGTTGTCCCGGCTGACGCGGTGGGGCGCGGTCGATCGCCGGTCGGAGCTGTCGGCGGTGCAGCGCTACATGCGCAGCCTGCGGGTCAAGAGCGGCGGGACCGGACAGGCGATCGGCCAGCTTTCCGGCGGCAACCAGCAGAAGGTGGTCGCGGCCAAGTGGCTGCTCACGAAGCCGGAGGTGTTCGTGCTTGAGGAGCCGACACGGGGCGTCGATGTCGGCGCGCGCATCGACTTCTACGAGCTGATCAACGAGCTGGCCGCCGCGGGCAAGGCGATCCTGCTGGTATCGACGGACCTGCCGGAAGTGCTCGGCATGGCCGACCGCGTGCTGGCGATGTTCGAGGGGCGGCTGGTCAACGAATGGGGGCGCGGGACCGCGACCGAGGAGGACGTGATGATCTACGCGGCCGGCGAGCATGGCGAGGTGGCGGCATGAACGAGATGCGCAGCCTGCCGGGCGAAGTGGCGCCGGCCCGGCCGCTCGCCGGGCTGTTGGCGCCAGGACGGCTGAAGCTGCTGCCGATGATCGTCGTGCTGCTGGTAGTGTGGGCGGTGCTGCAAGGGCTGACCGGCGGGCTGTTCCTCAGCGCGCGCAACCTGACCAACCTCAGCGGCCAGGTGGCGGTCACGGCCATGCTGACGGCCGGCGCCGTGGTCGTCATGGTGCCGGGCTTCATCGATCTGTCGCTTGGCGCCACGGTGGCCGCGTCTGCGGTGGTGGCGGCGCTGGTCAGCACCAATTTCGGTTTCGGCTTCTGGCCGACAGTGGCGGCCACGATGGGCTTCGGCCTGCTGGTCGGAGTGTGGCACGCGTTCTGGATCGCGTGGATGCGGGTGCCGGCCTTCATCGTGACGCTGGCGAGCCTGCTCGCGATCCGCGGCCTCTCGCTCGTCATCACCAACGCCGAGACGATCCCGCCGGACCCGTCCTTGCTGGTGATCTCCGATGCGTCGCTGTCGCCGACGCTCAGCATCGTCGTGCTGGTGCTGTTCTGGGCAGCATTCTCTCTGCTGCAGGTGCGGGAGTATCGGGCGCAGGCGGCAGCGGGGTTGCGGCCGTCGGCCGGCGGCGTGGTCGGACTGCCGGTCGTCTCGGTCGGCGTGGTGGCGCTCGGCATGATCGCCATGTCGGCGAGCTACCGGGGCCTGCCGCTGCCGGTGACGCTGGTGCTGGCGATCATCGCCATCACCGGCACCGTTCTGCGCTACACCGCGTTCGGGCGGCGGCTCTATGCGATCGGCGGCAACCGGCAGGCGGCGCTGCTGGCCGGCATCAACATCCGCAAGCACGTCTCGTTCGTGTTCGCCGGCATGGGGCTGCTCTATGGACTGGCCGGGCTGGTGCTGGTGGCGCGGCTGGACAGCGCGCCGCCGAATGCGGAGCAGGGGCTGGAGCTGAACGTGATCGCCGCGGCGGTGATCGGCGGCACCAGCCTGATGGGCGGGCGCGGCACGGTGGCCGGAGCCGCGCTGGGCGCGCTGCTGATGGAGAGCCTGTCCAACGGGATGAGCCTCATGAACCTGGCCTCGGCCTACCAGTCGATCACGGTCGGGCTGGTGCTGCTGTTCGCCGTTTATGCGGACCTGCGCGGCAAGGGTCGGAGCGCCACGGAATGAAGAACGGAACGGGAGGGGAAACGATGACGGACGGAATGACGCGGCATCAGGTGCTGCGCGGGGCGGCGGCCGGGCTTCTGGCGGCGCTGGCCGGGTTCAAGGCGAGCCGCGCGGCCGACAAGCGGCTCAAGGTGGGGCTGATCATGCCGAACTACGACCAGCTCCGCTGGAAGAACGCGGACCAGGCATTCTTCGAGAGAAAGGCCAAGGAGCTGGGCATCGACGTGCTGGCGCAGGCGTCCAACGCCTCCGAGGCGCTGCAATCCAGCCAGGTCGAGAACATGCTCACCCAGGGCGTCGACGTCCTTGTGCTCACCCCGGTCAACGCCAACGCCGCCGTCGCGCTGGTCCGCAAGGCCAAGCAGGCCAACGTCCCGGTCATCAACTACAACTTCCTCATCAACAAGGGCGACGTCGCCTGCTTCCTCGGCCGCGACGCCACCGAGATGGGCGAGAAGATCGCCCAGGCCGCAATCGCCGCGCACCCGAAGGGCAACTACGTCATCGCCGCCGGCGAGGAGAGCACCAGCGTCGCCGTCGAGACCCGGCGCGGCTTCCTCAACGTGCTCAAGCCCCTGATGGACCGCGGCGACATCAAGCTCGTTTCCGACCAGTTCAACAAGAACTGGTCCACCGACACCGCCCGCGCCCAGGTCGAGAACGCGCTGACCAAGAACAGCAACGACATCCAGGTCGTGCTCTGCGGCAACGACGGCACCGCCTATGGCGCGATCCAGGCTTTGCAGGCGCAAGGGCTGGGCGGCAAGGTGTTCGTCACCGGCGTCGACGCCGAGCCCCGCGCCCAGGAGCTCATCAAGCAGGGGCTGATGGCGCTCTCCAACTTCACCGCTTTCGACCAGATGGGGGAGAAGGCGGCCGAAGCCGCTGCCGCGGTTGGTGCCGGCAAGCCCATCCAGGCCAACAGCACCGTGAACAACGGCCTCAAGGAGATCCCCTGGATCAAGATCCTCAACTTCAACGTCACCAAGGAGAACCTCGAGAAGTCCGCCGAGGAGTTCCCTTGGTGGTTCAAGGCGAGGGCCTGACGCCCATGCCCGACGGCCTCGCCACCCGGATCGGCACCATGCTGCGCGGCATGCGCGTCGTGGACCTTTCGCCCACGCTCGAGCGCGGCATCCCCAACTGGCCGATGCACCCGCCGCTCGTCATCGACAAGGCCCGAGACAAGGAGCGCGACGGCTATTACTGCCAGCTGCTCATGATCTCGGAGCACACCGGCACCCATGTCGATGCCCCGACCCACTTCCACCCGCACATGACGGACAAGTCCATCGACCTGTTCCCGGCCGACAACCTCATCGCCCCGGCCGTTCTCTACGATTTCGCCGACAAGCAACTCAAGCCCGGCGACCTCGTCACGCTCGACATGGTGCGCGCCCGCGAGGCCGAGACGGGCGTGCAGGTCGGCCCGGGCGAGATCGCGCTGGTCAACTTCGGCTGGATGCAGCGCTATTGGCGCACGGACGTGCAGAGCACCTGGTTCGTCAAGAACGCGCCCGGCATTCGCGAGGACGCGATCATCCACTTCAAGGAGCGTGGCATCCGCGCCATCGGCTGCGACACGGTCGCCTGCGACATGGCGGTGGTGGAAGGCCGGGGGCTGGAGACCACCGGGCACACCCATCACTGGCTGCCCAACGGCATCCTCATCATCGAGATGCTCACCAACCTCGACAAGCTATCGCCGCGCAGCCTCTTCGTCGCCACCCCCCTCAAGATCAAAGAAGGCTCCGGCTCGCCCATTCGCCCGCTCGCCTTCTGCGAACAGTGAACGAGGCCAAGCCATGACTAGCCTGCTCGCCCCTGCCACAGCCGCCTCGCCCGAGATCCCGCCGGGCCACGGCCGGCTCCGCGACCGCGTTGCCATCGTGTTCGGCGCGGGCAGCGTCGGCGAAGGCTGGGGCAACGGCAAGGCGGCCGCGGTCGCCTACGCGCGGGAGGGCGCGCATGTGATCGCGGTCGATCGGGAGCAGGGCGCGGCCGAGGCGACCGTTGCTATAGTTGACGAGCTCCAAGGCCGCGCCCGCGCCTACGCTGCCGACGTCACCAGTTCGGACAGCGTCAAGGCCGTGGTGGACGACGTCCTGGCCCGGCATGGCCGCATCGACGTGCTGCACAACAACGTCGGCACCACCATCATGGGCGGCCCGGTGGAGCTCACCGAGGCGCAGTGGGACACGATGTTTGACGTGAACCTGAAAAGTGCCTTCCTGACCTGCAAGCACGTCCTGCCGGCGATGCTGCGCCAGGGAAGGGGCGTGATCACCAACATCTCGTCGGTCGCCGCGATCCGCTACACCGGCTACCCCTATTCCGCGTACTACGGCGCCAAGGCGGGCGTGAACCAGTTCACCGTCGGCCTTGCCGTCGAATACGCGCGGCACGGCATCCGCGCCAACGCCATCATGCCTGGGCTGATGAACACCCCGCTGATCTACCAGCAGATCAGCAGCCAATACGCCGACGCCGCCGCCATGGCCAAGGCGCGCGACGAAGCCTGCCCGATGGGCAGGATGGGCACGGGGTGGGACATCGCGAAAGCGGCCGTGTTCCTCGCCTCCGACGAGGCGAGCTACATCACCGGCGTGTGCCTGCCGGTCGATGGCGGCCTGACCTGCCGGGTCGCCTAATGCGGCGCGACTTCACGGCAACCTGTCTCGTCGAGAGCTTCGAGCCGCTGGAAGAGGCGGCGGAGGTGATTGCCGGCGAGCAGTCCTGCGGAACCTTTGTTGCCCTGCCGGGCGGGACGGACAACCTAAAGGAGCGCGCCCGCGCCCGCGTGGTCGGCATCGAGACGCTGGCCGACGTGTCGGAGCCCTCGCTGCCGAATGCCTATGCCGTATGCAAACGGGTGCGCGGGCTGTTCCACCATGGGATCGTCACCGTCAGCTTCCCGACCCACAACGTCGGGCCGAACCTGCCGGATCTCCATGCGACCATCGCCGGCAACCTGTTCGAGCTGGGCGAGCTGACCGGGCTGCGCGTGCTGAACTTCGAGCTGCCGGAGAGGTACGCGGCGCAGTTCCCGGGGCTGGCCTTCGGCGTCATTGGCACGCGCAAGGCGGCGGGCGTGGCCACCGGCCCGATGGTCGGGACGATCATCAAGCCGTCCGTCGGCCTGTCGCCGAATGGGACGGCGGCGCTGGTGAATGCGCTCTGCGCCGCCGACGTCGACTTCATCAAGGATGACGAGCGGATGGGCGATCCGCCCTACGCCCCGCTCGCGGCGCGGGTGAAGGCCGTCATGGCGGTGGTCAACCACCATGCGGACCGGCTCGGCCGCAAGCCGATGATGGCGTTCAACATCTCCGGCGACGTGGACGCGATGCGGCGGCACCACGACCTGGTCGTGCGCGAGGGCGGCACCAGCGTCATGGCCAGCGTCAACTGGACGTGCCCCGCCGCCATCGCGGGCGCTGCGCCGCCATGCCAGCGTGCCGATCCATGGCCACCGCAACGGCTTCGGCATGATGAACCGGGTGCCGTCGCTCGGGATGGATTTCCGCATGTACCACAAGGTGTGGCGGCTGGCGGGAGTGGACCGGCTCCATGTGAACGGGCTGCGGAGCAAGTTCTGGTAAGGCGATCAGAGCGTCGTTGCGTCCGCCCGGGCGTGCCTGTCGCCATTTGCGGGCACGGCGCCGATCACGCCGGTGTCCTCCTCCGGGCAGACCGCGTCGCAGGCGCCGGACACCTTCGCCGCGCTTGGCAGCACGGACCTGCCGTATCTGGCCGGGGGTGGCATCATCGGCCACCCGTCCGGCCCGGCGGCCGGAGTGCGCAGCTTGCGCGAAGCATTGGCGGCGCTCGCCAGGTGAGCGTCGGGCCGCTGATCGCCTTTCATGGCGACGATTTCACTGTCCGCCCGCCACAACGTGGACAGCACCGTGCGCCGGATCGGCCGGCACCCGACCATGGGCGCGCTGGCGCCGGGCCGCGACTTCGACGAGCGGGAGATGGTGCTCAAGGGCAGGCAGGCGGACCCGATTTCGTCCTCCACGCGCGCGGTGGCCGAGTTGCACAAGAAAGGGTCCTGGCTTGAGACTTGAAGGCAAGATTGCGCTCATCACCGGAGCGGCGCGCGGCATCGGGGCAGCGATCGCGCAGGCCATGGCTCGCGAAGGGGCGCGGGTCGTCGTCTCCGATCGCGACGGGGCCGAAGCGATGAAAACCGTGCAGGCAATTGGCTTGCCGGCGGTGGCGATCGATGCCGACGTCGCCGACCCGGCACAAATCGACGCGCTGTTCGAAAGGGCGGTCGCCCAACTCGGTCGTGTGGACATCCTGATCAACAATGCCGGCATCGGCGCGCCTCGCCTGGTGATCGACGTGACGCTTGAGGAATGGGAGCGGATCATCCGCATCAACCTGACCGGCGCGATGCTGTGCAGCCAGCGCTTCGCCCGGCACGCGATCGCACGTGGCGGCGGCGGCGGCATCGTCAACATCGTCTCGCTCTCCGGCCAGAAAGGCGGGGTCGGCCGCTCGGCCTATGGCGCGTCCAAAGCGGGCCTGGAGGTGCTGAACAAGATCATGGCGGTGGAGTTCGCCGACCATGGCATCACCGTGAACGCCATCGCGCCCGGCCCGATCGCGACCGAGACGGGCAAGGCGATGCACACGCGGGAAACGGTGGAGGCGTATCATCGGCTGATCCCGCAGCGCCGCTACGGCGAGCCGGCCGACATCGGCGCGGCGGCGGTGTTCCTGGCCTCGCCGGAAGCCGGCTACATCACGGGACACACGTTGAACGTCGATGGCGGCTTCCTGGCCGCCGGGCTGATGTTTCCGTTCGACCCGGCCAAGAACAAACCGATCGGCAGCGGAGTCTGACAATGGCCGAACTCATCCTGCACCACTACGCGATCTCGGCGTTCTCGGAGCGCGTGCGGCTGGCCATGGGGCTGAAGCGGCTGCGCTACCGTTCTGTGCTCGTGCCGCCGCTGATGCCCAAGCCGGACCAGGTGGCGCTCACCGGCGGCTACCGGCGCGCGCCGGTGCTGCAGATCGGCGCCGACATCTACTGCGATACCGCCGCCATCCTCCCCGTCATCGAGGCGCTGCATCCGGTGCCGAGCCTGTATCCCTTCGGCGGCGAGGGCGTGGCAAGCGCGCTGGCGTGGTGGGCCGACAAGGCGCTGTTCCCTCCTGCGCTCGCCGTCGTCGCCAACGTCAACGCCGGCAAGATCCCGCCCGATTTCGTCGCCGAGCGCAAGGCGTTCGGGTTCAACCTCGACGTCGCAGAAATCGGCTCCCGCTTTCCGGCTGACCGCGGCCAGGCGAACGCGGAAGTCGCGCGCCTTGCGGCAATGCTTGGGGTTGGGCGCCCTTTCATGCTGGGAACCGCGCCGAGCCTGGCCGACCTGGCCGCGTATTGCTCCATCTGGCTGCTGCAAACGCAGGGAGGCGCGGCGGCGGAAGCGGTCGTGAGCCTGGCGGCAGTCGAGGCCTGGGCCGCGCGCGTGGCGGCAATCGGGCACGGCGAGCCGGACGAGCTGCCGAGTGCGGAAGCCCTGGTGATCGCACGGGACACAGAACCGGAGCCGCCCGGTTTGTCGGGCGGGACCGACGGCCTCCAACCCGGGGAAACAGTGACCGTCACGCCCAACGACACCGGGCGCGATCCGGTCCGTGGCGCGCTGGTGGCTGCCGACTTCCGGACGGTCATCATCCGCCGCACGACGCCTGAGCTTGGCACCTTGCACCTGCACTTTCCCCGCAGCGGCTTCGACCTCTGCGCAGCAGAAACGGAGCCACGCCGATCACTTGCTTGAACCGGCCAATGGCAGCTTCGGCTTGGGGGCGGGTGGTGCAGCCGGACGCCTTTTGGCAGGCCGCTCGGCCGTGCTAAGCGATGTCCGGTGAACTTATCGGTTTGACGCACTGAGGATGGTGGTCCCGCTGCGTGGGCACGGTCCCGACCACCCTGCTTGGCACGGCCGTGGAACGCGGCGGCACGATGACGGCTGCCGCGGGGTGGCCCGTGACGACCGCGGCGGACACGCTGTCTTGGTCGTCCTTACCGTCGGCGGTGAACGACGCGAGCGCGGCCGTTGCCTGGTCGAGCAAGATGCCGACCAAGCCCCTTGATGGTCCGGGCAGAATGCTGGTGCAGCAAGGTCGCGGGCGGAACTTGTTGAGCAGCTGCGCACCTCCGGCCACTACGCCCCCTGGAGGACCACCTTGGGCGGCGACCTATGGGGGCTGCTGGAGGTGCGGACCGGCAAGCCAGCGAGGGAGAAGGTCATGAAGAGGATGATCCTTGAGGCCCGCGTCAACGAGTATGCGATGCGGGACGAGAACCCCCACGTCCCCTGGACCCCGGATGAGATCGCCGAATCCGCCGCGCGCTGCCGGGAAGCCGGCGCCAGCATCGTTCATTTCCATGCCAGGAAGCCGGACGGCTCGCCCGAGCATTCGGTGGAGGCCTATGCGGAGATCATCCGCGCGATCCGCGCGAAGAGCGACATCCTGGTCCACCCGACGCTCGGCTGGTTTTCCAACGACGGCGACCCGGCGGCGCGCTCCCGCTGCGTCACGGCCTTGGCGCAGGACCCGGCCACCAAACCCGATTTCGCGCCGATCGACACCGGCAGCACCAACCTGGAAACCTACTCCGGAGGCCGGTTCGACCATGCGGACCGGGTGTACACCAACCGCACGGACACCCTGATCACCTACGCCCGCGAGTTCGCCGCCGCCGGGATCAAGCCGGTCATGGTCACCTGGTCGGTCGGCTTCACCCGCCGCGCGCTGGCCTTGATCGAGATGGGCCTGGTGGTGGAACCCGCATATTTCCTGCTCAACATGACGGATGGCGCCGTCATCGCCGGCCACCCGGGGACGGAGGACGGGTTGGAGGCGCATCTGCGCTTCCTCCCGCCGGGTCGGCGGATCGAGTGGTCGAGCAACGTGGTGGGCGGCGACCTATTGAAGCTCACCCGCATGTCCGCCGAACGCGGCGGGCACATCACGCCGGGGATCGGCGACTACCCATACACGGAGCTTGGCTGCCCAACCAACGAGACGGTGGTCGCACTGGCGGCCAAGGAGGCCCGCGCCGCCGGGCGGGAGATTGCCAGCCCGGCGGATGCGCGGGAGATGCTGGCCTTGTAAAGGCGGGACCAGCGCGAAAGGTCGTTCCGCTGTCCAGGCGCTTGGGGTGCGGACAGCGCAGAGGACCGCAGGACAGGTTGCGGCATCACGTGGCGATCTCCCGTGTCGGCGAGCTGAAGTCGCCACGGCAAGCGTTTCCACAGTGGGCAAAGCAAGGCCGAAGCGATGTCCACCCGTCTCGCAGGATGCAGAGCCGCGGGTCGGGATCGGCAAACGCGCCGCGATCCAGTCCACGGCGATGTCGCGTCGGCCTGGACAAGCACCAAAACCTATCAACTAATGGTTGAAAGCTATGCTGGATGACCCAGATCTGACCCGCACGAAAACGGAACCGACAGATGGCCCAGCCGACCGCCTATGAGCAGTATGTCCTGGAACTGGTGAACCGCGCCCGCGCCAATCCCGGCGCGGAGGCCGCCCGGCTCGGGATCGGGCTCAACGACGGGCTCGCCACCGGCACCCTGTCCGACAGCCCGCAGCAGCCGCTGGCCTTCAACCCGCAGCTGATCGCCGCTGCCCAGGGGCACAGCGCCTGGATGCTGGCCAACAACAGCTTCTCCCACACCGGGGCGAACGGAAGCTCGCCGGGCGACCGGATGGGTGCTGCGGGCTACAGCTTCACGGGGTCGTGGAGCTGGGGCGAGAACATCGCCATCCAGTACGGAAACGGCACGGCACTCAGCCAGGCCACCTCGGCCGCCCTGGAAGCCGGGCTGTTCAAGAGCCCGGAGCACCGGACCAACCTCCTGAACGCCGGCTTCCGCGAGGTGGGCATCGGCGTCGCCGGCGGCAGCTACCAGGGGCAGAGCGCGGCGGACGTGACGCAGGACTTCGCCCTGTCCGGCAACGGCAGCTTCCTGACCGGGGTGGCCTACACCGACCTGAACGGCGACGGGTTCTACGAGCCCGGCGAGGGGCTGGGCGGGCTGTCGGTGCAGGTGAAGTCGGGCACGGGGGCCATCTATCAAACCAAGACCTGGGATGCGGGCGGCTACCAGCTGCAACTGCCCGCGGGCACGTATCAGGTGACGTTCTCGGGAGGTGCCCTCGCGACGCCCGTGACCGAGACGGCGAGCGTCGGATCGCAGAACCAGGAGCTGGACCTCGTGCGCGCTCCCGGCGGCACGACCGCGCCAGGCACGCCGGCCGTCGACACGCTGGACATCGCCGTGGCCGAGGATGCGTGGGCGGGTGACGCTCAGTTCACCGTCAGCGTCGATGGCAAGCCGGCGGGCGGCACCCAGACCGCGCATGTCCTCCATTCGACCCACGACGACGGCCATGTCCTGCTGACGGGCAATTGGGGCGCCGGTCAGCATGACGTGCGGATCGCTTTCATCAACGACGCCTGGGGCGGCACGGCGGCGACGGACCGCAACCTGTATGTCGACGCCATCGCGCTGAACGGGACCACCTACGCCGGAACGGCTGGCGCGTTTCTGACAAACGGGAGCAAGGACCTCCTGGTGGGCGGGTCCACGCCGAAAGGTGTGGCGCCGCCGGACAAGCTGGTGCTGCACCTGTCCGAAGATGCGTGGATGGGCGATGCGCAGTTCACCGTCAGCGTCGACGGCAGGACGCTCGACACGGCCGAGGCGGTCACGGCTCTGCACGCGAGCGGCACGCCCCAGGATTTCGCGTTCACCGGCAGCTTCGGCGCGGGTCCGCACGACGTCGGCGTGAGCTTCCTCAACGACGCCTGGGGCGGCACGGCGGCGACGGACCGCAACCTGTACGTGGACTCAGCCAGCTTCGACGGCCACAGCTATGCGGGAGCCGCGCTGCTGTCGAACGGGACGGCGCACTTCACCGTGTCGGCTTAGCCTGCTGGGCTCTTGCTGATCCTCCATCGCTTCCGAGCTGGCCTGAAAGTTGATTGGGTGGGCCTGTAGCTTTTGCTGGTCGATGTCATGGCGGGCAAGCCGTGGCCGTCCTGGGGCGGAGCATGACGCCGTAGCCGGGTGCATCGAAGCGGCGGACCAGGCGCTTGGGCGTGCGATGCTTGCCGAGACGGTCAAGGTCGTCGGCACCGACGTTGGCAAGGACGACGGCGCACTGCAGCATGCGGAAGGCGACAACCATGAAGTCGCCCCAGGTCATCGGTGGGATGGTCCGGAACGCGGCCGCATCAGGGGTGGCCCGCACTCTTAGCGCGTCGCCGCCCGCGATGTGCGGCGTCGCCAAACGTTTGGGAGCTCGGACACCATGAACAGCACGGCAAGCACCGTCGCTGCCGGTGGGACCGTGCCCTTCCAGGCCAGGAACGCCTTGTTCGCTATCTATCCAAGCGTGGCCGCCGCGAACCCATACAGGCTGAGCAGCAGGGAAAAGGTCGCAAGCCCAATGCCGCACAGTGCGCCTCCCGCCGCACGGGCAGTAAGCCGGCTCGCGAGCCGAACAGGGAACGCAATGCCGAGTGCCCCGCGGAACACAGTCCAGGCGGTCACGCAGGCCGCGGCTGTGCCGAAGACGAGGTTGGAGCGTTTTGCGTGCAGGTTGCGATGCTGATGCCCATGTAGCGGAGCGGAGGTGTCCATCTCTGACCAATAACCCCGGCGTTGCAAGATTACTGGCGAAATGCACTTTTGGTTCGCCTGCTCCCGGAACCCCTCATGCAAGATCTCCTACGCAGCCCAAGCTGATCCGATAATGTCGGCGATCGAGAACAGCCCGCCGGCTGGCCGTCCCGACCATGCTTTCAGCGTCGGTGACGCCGCAGTGCGAGCAGCCCGGCGAGGCCGGTGCCGAGCAGGGCGAGGCTGGCCGGCTCGGGAACCGCCGTAGGCAGTGTCAGGTCAGTGATGACGACTGAACCGTTGCCGCTGTTGAAGCTGGCCCTGAGCACCTGGCTGGTGCCGCCATTGAAGGAGCCACCGCCACCGCCGCCGTCAAAGGAGCCGCCCTCAAGGCCGCTACCGCCACCGCCACTGAAGCCGCCACCACCACCGCCGCCTTGGAGGCCGCCGCCACCGCCCCCGCCGAACCCACCGTTGCCGCCGCCGCCGAATCCGACGCCGCCCAGGAG
>CAXUIQ010000001.1:0-48111 GCA_964250815.1 uncultured Acetobacteraceae bacterium | reverse complement strand
TTCCCCGGCATGTTCGAGCAGTTCGGCCGCGCCGGGGTGCCGCTGCTGCAGAAGCGCGGCGTGTTCCGGACGGAGTACGCGGGCCGGACGCTGCGGGAGAACCTGCGGGCATGAGGCCGCGCATGCACCTCGGCTTCGACTTCTCCTACACCCACATGGGCGGGCGGTGGCGCATGCCGGGCGCCTGGCCGGGCCGCACCTTCCCCGACGTGTCCATGTACGAGGACGTGGCCCGCATCGCCGAGCGCGGCTGCCTCGACCTGGTGTTCTCCGGCGACGGCACCGGCGTGCCGGACACCTGGCGCGGCTCGCGCGACGCCGCCGTGGAATGGGGCATGAACTGGCCGCGCCAGGACCTCAGCCCGATCATGGTCGCCATGTCGCGGGTGACGCGGCACGTCGGCTACGGGCTGACCTACTCCTCCACCTTCATGCACCCCTACTACACTGCGCGGCTGATGAACGCGCTGGACCACGTGACCGGCGGGCGGATCGCCATGAACCTCGTCACCTCCACCCGCCCGGCGGACGCGGCCAACTTCGGCTTCGACGAGCTGATGGAGCACGCCAGCCGCTACGACCGCATGGAGGAGTTCGTCGATGTGTGCCGCAAGCTGTGGGACAGCGTGGAGCCGGACGCCATGCTGTGGGACCACGCCACCGGGCGCGTCGGCGACCCGGCCAAGGTGCGCGACGTGTCGCACACCGGACGCTTCTTCAAGGTGCAGGGTCCGCTCAACACCCCGCCCTCGCCCCAGGGCCGCCCGGTGCTGATCCAGGCCGGCGGCTCGCCCCGCGGAGTGCGCGCCTCCGCCTACGTCGCCGCCCACGTGTTCGGCGCCGACATGCCGCTGCCGCTCCAGGTCAGGCAGCGTGCCGCCCTGGACGAGGCCCTCCTGGCGCTGGGCCGCGACCCGTCCGCGGTCGGCATCCTGTGGCAAACGCCCATCGTGGTGGCGGAAACCGGGCGCGAAGCCCAGGCGCAGCGCGACCGCCTGCTCGCCGCCGTGCCGGCGGAGGCGGTGGGCGCCTACCTGTCCTACAACGCGGCCTACGACTTCTCGACCCTGCCGGCCCGCTTCACCCTCCGCCAACTGCACGCGGAGATCGTGGCTGCCAACGCTTCGCCGGTCGGCTTCGTTCACGAGCTGTCGCTGCGGCTCGGCCCGGACACGGAGATCACCCGGGAGGAGTTCTTCCACCACGGCCTGCGCCATGCCACCGCTTGGGACACCACGGTCGCCGGCACCCCCGCGCAGCTTGCCGACCGGCTGGAAGAGGTGTTCGAGGCGACCGGCAGCCGCGGCGGCTTCATGCTGGGGCACATCGTCTCCCTGCCGGGCGACCTTGCCGCCATCGTGGACCTGCTGGTGCCGGAGCTGCAGCGCCGCGGCCGGTTCCGCACGGAATACAAGGGCCGCACGCTGCGGGACAACCTGGCGGAGGAGTGAGCGCCGCCCTGCGAGGCGTGCCCGCGCCATCGCAGAGACTGCGCTTGCACCCTGCCATCCACCGATGGCACGCTCCGCCCATGCAGCGCAGATGCTTCCGGCCCGTGCTGCCAATGCTGCCGGCCTGGAGCAGCCGCCACCTCGCGCTGGAAGGGACGGGCCTCGCCTCGGTCCGCACGGAAACCGGGTCAACGGCCTGCCGATGGACCGCGGGTTCGAGCCGGCGTCCGGACCCGCCGCGAGCGGGGCGGTGATCCGGAACCTCGCCGGACGGCGCGCGAAGGGCACGCGGCCATGAGCGCGGCCAGTCCTGCGGCGGCCCCCGCCATGGCGCCGCGCGCCGCCCGGCTCCTGCACGGCCCGGTGCTGGCGACCTTGCTGGGCCTTGCGGTCCCGAACGTCGTCGTCATGCTGGCCCAGGCCGGCGCCAACTTCCTGGAAAGCTACTACGTCGGCCTGCTTGGCACGGACGCCTTGGCCGGGGCTGCGCTGGTGTTCCCGCTGCTCATGCTGATGCAGACCATGTCCGCCGGCGGGATCGGCGGCGGCATCTCCTCGGCGGTCGCCCGTGCGGTCGGCGCGGGCCGGCACGAGGAAGCGGAAGCGGTCGCGTTCCATGCCCTGATCCTCGCGGCCGTCCTCGGGCTGTTCTTCGGCGCCGCGGCCATCCTGGGAGGGCCGGCGCTTTACTCGCGACGGGCGGGACGGGCGGCGCGCTCCGTGCGGCGCTCGGCTATTCCGACGCGATCTTCGCCGGCGCCGTGTTCCTGTGGCTGCTGAACGCGAAAGCCAGCATCCTGCGCGGCACCGGGAACATGGCGCTGCCCGCCGCGGTGCTTGCGGGCGGGGTGCTCGTGCTGCTGGTGGCGTCCCCTTTGCTCATCTTCGGCTTCGGACCCGTGCCGCCCTTGGGCGTGCGGGGCGCCGGCTTGGCGCTGGCCGCCTACTACGTCCTGGGCAGCGTCGTGCTCGGCGTCCGGCTCATGGGCAGGGGCGGCGGGTTCCGGATCGGTGTCCGCCATCGCCTACGGGCCGCGATGTTCCGCGACATCCTGGGGGTCGGCGGGCCGGCCGTGGTCAACAACCTGAACACGGCCTCGCCGTGGTGCTTGCCACCTCCGTGGTCGCGCCGCTGGGCAGGGAGGCGCTGGCCGGGTTCGGGCTGGGCATCCGGCTGGATACCTGCAAATCCCGATCGTGTTCGGCGTCGGCACCGGCATGGTCGCGATGGTGGGCATGAACGTGGGCGCCGGGCAGTTCGAGCGGGCGCGCCGCGTGCTGGGCAGCCTCGTCGTGCGGGCGGGAATGGCCGGCGCCGGCCTCGCCCCGTTCTTCGGCGTGCTGGTCACGGCCTTGGTCGCGTATGCGGCCACGAACCTGGCGCCGTGGCTTGCGCCGGATGGGCTGCGGCGGGCGTCGGCACGGGTTGCGGCGGCCCGGCGGCAGCCAGCTTCCGGCCTTTAGGGCAACCCCCCGCCTGCGCCGCACGGCAGCCCGGGAGGGTCAGGGAACCGGCGTGCATGTCCCCGGCAAGAGGCCCTTCTTCCGGGTTCAGCCGGCGGCGCCGACGGCGGCGGCCATCCCTTCCAGCAGCACGGCCACGCGCTCGGCGAGCACCTTGCCCTCGACCGGCTTGCGCAGCAGCGTGAAGGTGCCGCCCACCGCACCGCCCACGGCGATCTCCGCCGCGTTCGTGGCGAACCCCGTCAGCAGGATGGCCGGCAGCCGCGGCCGGCGCCGCTGCGCTTCCCGCACCAGGGCCATGCCGTCCATGCCGGGCATGGACAGGTCGGACACCACCAGGTCCACGCTTTCCCTGGCATCGAGCATGGCCAGCGCCTCGGGGCCGCCCCGTGCGGCCAAAACGGCGTAGCCGGCCGCCTCCAGTTGCTCGGTGACGATCTCGCGCACGATCTCGTCGTCGTCCGCCACCAGCAGCCGGGCGCGCTTTTCCTGTCCCATGTCGGCGTCCTTCGGGCCGGGCGGCCGGGCCGCGTCCGGCGCGCCGCCGGCGAGCGGGAGCCACAGCTTGACCGTGGTGCCGCGCCCGGGCGCGCTGTCCAGATGCAGGCCGCCGCCCGACTGCTCGGCGAAGCCCCGCGCCATGGCCAGGCCCAGCCCGGTCCCCTTGCCCTGCGGCTTGGTCGTGAAGAACGGTTCCGTGACGCGGGCCAGCACCTCGGGCGTCATGCCGGCGCCGGTGTCCGTCACCGACAGACGCACGTACGAACCCGCTTTCAGCGACGGCGGGTAGCCCGGCCCGCCGTCATGCCGCACCACCTCGGCCGCGGCGGCCAAGGCCAGGGTGCCGCTGCCGGCCATCGCGTCGCGGGCATTGGTGGCGAGGTTGACCAGCACCGTCTCCAACTGCCCCTTGTCGGCCAGCAGCGGCGGCACCCCGGCCGTCGCCTCCACCCGCACCCCAACCCCGGCGCCCAGGGTGTGCATCAGGAGTTCCCGCATGTCCGTCAGCAGGGCGCCCGGGTCCACCGCCTCGGCCCGCAGGTCGCCCTGGCGGGAGAAGGCGAGCAGGCGGCGGGTGATGGCCGAGCCGCGCCCGGCCGCCTCGAACACCATGCGCGCAAGGCGGCGCACGCCCTCCAGGTCGGCAGGGCGCCGCTCGATCAGCGCGGCGCCGCCCTGCACCGCTTGCAGCACGTTGTTGAAGTCGTGCGCGATGCCGCCCGCAAGCTGGCCCAGCGCCTCCATCCGCCGCACGTGCGCCAGCCGCGCCTGCGTCGCTTCCAGGTCGCGGGTCCGGTCCTCGACCAGTTGCTCCAGGTCCCGGCGCGACCGGGCCAGGACCTCCCGTGCGTCCACGATCTCCTCGATGTCCGTGCAGGTGCCGAACCAGCGCAGGATGCGTCCTTCCGGATGCTCCGCGTCCGGGGCGCCGCGCACCGGCAGCGCCCGGCCCAGCACCCAGCGGTAGGCGCCGTCCGCCATGCGCAGGCGGTGCTCGCAATCATACGGCGTCCCCGCCGCCAGGGCCTGGCGCCACTGCGTCCAGAACCGCTCCCGGTCGTCCGGATGGACGAGCGGCGCCCAGCCCTCCTCCCGCATCTGCTCCGGCGTCCTGCCGGTCATGCCGTGCCAGCGTTGGTTGGCGTAGTCGGTGTGCCCGTCGGGCCGCATGGACCAGACCATCTGCGGCATGGCGTCGGTGATGACGCGGAAGCGCGCCTCGCTTTCGCGCCGGGCTGCCTCGGCGTCGCGCATCCGGGTCAGGTCCACCACGAACACGGCGGCCAGCCCGGCGGCGCGGTCGGTCAGCCCGAAGGACATCAGCACTGGCACCCGCGCGCCGTCGGGACGGACGTATTCCTTCTCGTAGGGCGTGCACCGGCCGGTCGCGACCGCCTCGGCGATGGCGGCCTCTTCCCAACGGACCGCACCCGTGCCGAGTTCGGCCCGGCTTCGGCCCACGATGGCGAGGAAGGCGTCATTGGCCTCGTGCACCCGCCCGCCCGTGTCCGAGATCACGACGCCGACCGGGCTGCTTTCCAGCATCGCGCGGACGCTGGCGGAGGCCCGCTCGCGTTCGGCCAAGGCGGATGACAGCGAGGCGGCCAGTTCGTCCGCTTCCCGCAGGCCGGTCAGGGCCGGGGCCGCGCCGCCACGGGCCATGCCGTCCAGGGCTGCCTGCGACACGCCGCGGAAGGCCGCGACGACCTGCCGGGCCACCAGCATGGCAAGGACAAGTCCGGCTGCCAGTATCGCCGTCCCGATGCCCGCCGTCCGCAGCAGCGACGCCCGGAACGGCGCCAGGAACACCGCGTCCGGCACGTCCGCCTTGACGACGAAGCCGCTCCGGGGCGCGTGCGCGAAGGCGATGGTCGAGGGCACGCCTTCCAGCGTCGGCGTCCCGCGCGGCGCGAGGCCCGCCTCGGCGCCCATGACGGCATCCAGCACGGCGGGCATGGGAAGCTTTCCCAGCGTTTCGGCGTCCCGGAAGGAGCGTGCGACCACGGTGCCCTTGCGGTCCAGCACCGACGCGAAGCCGCCCCAGGGCAGGCCCGCTCCGCCGGCGATGTCGAGCAGGCGCTCGCGCGCCACCGTGACCGCGACAACCCCGGCCACGCGCGGCCCATCCCCGCCCGGCGCCGGGGCAAACACGGGCACCGCAACCGCGGCGCAGGGCGGGCCGGACGCCGGGTCGTTGATCAGGTCCGAGTCCTGGGGCCAGCCCGAGGAGATCGCATCCAGGACGTAGGGCAGCCCGCGCCCGCCTGTCCGGCGCCCGCCCCGGGGCCAGACGGTGTAGAGCCGCCGCATCCCCTCCTCGTCGAAGAAGGCGATCTTGTTCTTCTCCCCCGTCGGCAGGCCGCCCGAAAGCAAGTCGTTCGTCGTGCGCATCTCGCCGTCGAAGGTGTCCAGGTCGCCGCGGGCCAGGGCATCCGAAGCGGCGAGGGCGAGGGCCACGCCTTCGGCGCGGGCGAACTCCCGGTCCACCAGCCGCGCCATGCTCCGCGCCTGCTCCACCAACTGCGCTTCGGCGCGTGCCCGGTCGGCCCGGTACTGCATCCAGAGCATGCCCGACCCCAGCAGCATGGACGGCAGCAGCAGCGCCGCGGTCAGCAGCATGAGGCAGCGGGCCAAGGAGGTGCCGCGCACGGCAGGCGCTGTCCTGGTGCGCGCCGGAAGCCGTGGCGCCCGAACGCCTGTCGTCCCGATCCCGGCTCCGAGCAAACCTCGCCAAGACGTTTGATCCAGACCGCCGTCCCTCGCCATGCCGTCCCGTTCGATGTGCCCTGCCCGGCAGCTTGCCACGCCAGAAGCGTGCCGTTCACGAAATATTGGGATCAAGAGACAAGATTTGTCGCAATCACCTCGCCACGGCACGGCTCCCAGGCAGGCGGGGTAACCGGGGCCTGGTGCTTCCGGAGGTGTCTGCAAAAGACGGCCGCCGCCGCATCCTCGTCCGGCCAGCAATCCGCACCGGCCAAGGAGGGGCGAAACATGACCGGCAGGCGGCAATGGGTGGGCGGCGCATCCGCTTCCCGCGGGTTCAGGCCGCCATCGCCTGCCGGCCCGCCAGCACCCGCTCCTGGTCCCGGCGCATCCATTGGCCGATCCGCTCAGGCTCCATGCCCAGCTCGGCCAGCACCAGCGCCGCGAGGTCCAGGCCCGGCGGCACGCTGCGGTCGATCACGGGCACGACGCCGATCGAGCGGAACCGCTCGGCCTCCGCCTCGTCGGCGACGACGGCGATGCGGACCAGGCCGGGGAACCGCTGCTCCGCGGTGGGCGTCAGGTCGCGCGACACCTCGAAGGACGGCGCCGTGAGGACGCTGAACTTCCGGCCGTGCATCATGACTGACTCCCAAAGGCGCGGGTCCGCCACGTCGCCGAAAACGGCGTTGTAGCCGTCCGCCACCGCGTCCCGCAGCCGCGCCCCGTCGCGCTCGATGGCGGTGTATCCCACCTCGAACTCGATCAGCGCATCGGCCAGCGTCCGCCCGACCCGGCCCATGCCGGCGATGAGCACCGGCGCCGCAACATCGCGCCGCTGCAGCTCGGGGTCCGCCTCGCGCATGGCCCGGCGCCGCAGCCGCCCGGCCAGCGCCCGCCCGGCCTCCGCCACCGAGGGCGTCGCGGCCAGCGTCAGGGCGACGGCCGTGATCAGCACCGCGCTGGCCCGCTCGCCCACCAGCGCCCGCACCGGCGGCAGGCTCAGGATCACGAAGGCGAACTCGGACCCCTGCGCCAGCAGGAAGCCGAGCTGGGCCGAGCCGGGCACCGACCAGCGGAACAGCAGGCTCGCCGCCGCGTTGGTCACGGCCTTCACGAGCAGGATCAGCACGGCCACCGCCAGCACGATGGGCCAGGACCGCAGCAGCGTCGGCAGGTCGATGGACAGGCCCACCGAGATGAAGAAGAACCCGAGCAGCAACCCCCGGAACGGCTTGATCTCCGACTGGATCACCGCGCGGTAGGGCGTCTCGGCGATGATCATGCCGCCCAGGAACGCGCCCAGCGTCAGGGACAGCCCGATGGTGCCCGTGACCCAGCCGGCGGCCAGCGCCACCAGCAGCGCCATGGCGGTGAACACCTCCTCGTTCCGGCTGCGGGCGACCAGCGCGAACAGCGGCCGGACCACCACGCGCGCCAGCAGCACCGACACGCCGAAGGCCGCCGCCGCCTTCGCCAGCGCCAGCCCGAGCGCCGGCAGCAGCGCCGCCCCGCTGCCCAACGCGCCCGCGACGATCAGCAGGAAGATCGCCGCGACATCCTGGAACACCAGGATCGCCGTCGCGGTGAGGCCGACCGGGCAGCCCTGCTGGTGCCGCTCCGCGATCAGCCCGGCCACCACCGCCGTGGACGACAGCGCCAGCGTCGCGCCCACAAGGACGGCGGCCAGCGGCGGCAGGCCGAACAGCAGCGCCACCGCCCCGATGCCGGCGGTGCCCGCCAGCACCTGCACCGGCCCGAAGCCGAAGATGTCGCCCGCCTGCTCCCTGACGTGCGCCAGCGAGAAGTGCAGCCCGATGTCGAACAGGAGGAACACCACGCCCAGCTCGGCCAGGGTCGAGACCGTCGCGGCGTCGAGGGCGACGCCCATGCCGACGCCGTTCAGGGCCAGCCCGAGCACGAGGTAGCCGACGATGGGGTTGAGCCTGGCCATGCGCGCGCAGACCGCCGCGGCGACGCCGAAGGCGAGCAGGGTGATCACCGGAACCAGCGCCGAAAGGATGGCGTGCGCGTCAGCCATGATCCATCCCCATGGGGTTCGTTGAACCGATGCGGTGCTTGTTCAAGCCCGCAGGCGCCGCCGCGGGATGCCGCCGCCCCGGCGTGCCGCAGCCTGGAGCTTTCCATATGGCATTCCCGGGCCGCGGCGACAACAAAGCGGGGGGCGTCCAAGCATCACCCGTGGCCGCCTTCCGACGAGCTGGTGCTTTTGCCGTAGTCAGAAGGGTCCCCGCGCTTATGCCGGCTCCCCCGGTTCGAACACGATCTGGACGCGCGGGGTGGGGTAGCGGGCGATGCCGAACTCGACGATCCGGCCAGCGCGGTCCACGTTGACGTTCTCGCACACCAGCAGGGGCAGCCCGCGCGCCATGGCCAGCGCCGTCGCTTCGAACGCCGAGGGCAGCCGGGCCGAGACGCGGGTGGACTGGCGCAGGTAGTCGGCCACCCCGACGCGGGCGAGCGCGGCGGTGATGCCGCTCTCCCGCCGCAGGGCGTCCTTGATGCCGGGCAGGCGGAAGGCGGGGAAGTGGTGGCTGGCCAGGCTCACCGGACGTCCGTCAGCCAGGCCCACCCGCTCCAGCAGCACGACCGGCTCGCCTTCCCGGAGGCCCAGCCCGTCCGCGACGGCGGGGGACGCCGGCACCTCGCGCAAGGTCAGCACGCGCCCGGACGGTTCCCGGTTGTGGCGCCGTATCCATTCCGAGAAGCGGGTGCGGGCACCCACGACGTAGTCCAGCACGTCGTCCGCCACGAAGCTGCCGCGCCCTTGCTCGATGCGGATCGCCCCGGCGCGGGACAACTCCTCCAATGCGCGGCGGACGGTGTGGCGGTTGACGCCGAAGCGGGCTGCCAGACGGGCCTCGGTGGGCAACTGGTCGCCGGGCTTCAGGGCATGGCCGGCGATGTCGGCGTGCAGCCGCTCCGCGATCTGGCGCCACTGGGCGATGCCGCTGCCCGGCGCCAGGCTGTCCATGCCCGGTGTCATCGGAACTTCATGGCTGGGCGGGGCGCGGCCGGGGCACATCGGTTGACAGCTACCGCGGGCCGGCCTTAGTTGTCTAGACATCTCGATAAGTGGTGTACCACATGGACCAGGCTGAAACGGACAGGCGACGGAAACACTGGATGTCGGTGCTGGCCCGGGCCAAGCCGGCCGAGATCGAGGCGCACCTCCCCGGACCTCTGCCGCCATACGCGCGGCTGCGCGGGCCGGAGGTGGGGCTGGCAATGGTGCGGGGCCGGGCCGGCGGCACAGGAGCGGCGTTCAACCTGGGTGAAATGACGGTGACGCGCTGCACGGTGCGCGACGAGGCCGGGCGGATCGGCCATGCCGTGGTGGCCGGGCGCAACCAGCGTCAAGCCGAACTGGCGGCGGCGCTGGACGCGGCCTTGCAGGACCCGGCGCGGCAGGACGGGTTGCGAGAGGCGGTGATCGCCCCGCTGCACGCCGCGCAGCAGGGCGCACGCGACGCGACCGCCGCCAAGGCCGCGGCGACCCGCGTCGCGTTCTTCACCTTGGCGACCATGCGCTCATGACGCTCGACCGGCCCGGCTTTGCCGATCCCGCCACGGACGCCCAAGCCTGCTTCCGCGCCGTGCTCCATGCCATGAGCCGGCCCGGCACGATCATGTCCGCCGGCGCCGGGCTGCGTCCGCCGGCGCCGCTCGACCCGGCCACCGCGGCGGTGCTGCTGACGCTGGCGGACGGCGATACGCCGTTGTGGCTGGACCCGGCGGCTGCGGCGGCATGGGATTGGGCGGCGTTCCATTGCGGCGCCCCGTGGGCCGGGAGCATCGGGACGGCCGCGTTCGCCTGCGCGCTCGCCATGCCGGCGCTGTCCAGCCTGCACCCGGGCACCGACCTGGCGCCGGAGGACTCGGCCACGCTGGTCCTGCAAGTGCCGGCGCTGGGGCGGGGCGTGCCCCTCCGCCTGTCCGGCCCCGGGCTGCGCGCGCCGGCGCTCCTGCGCGTGGACGGCCTGCCCGACGATTTCACCGCCCAGTGGGCGGCCAACCACGCCTTGTATCCGTGCGGCGTGGACGTGGTGCTGTGCGAGGGCGAGCGGCTCTGCGCCATGCCGCGCAGCGTGCGGGTCAAGGAGGGCTGACGGGAATGGCCTACGTCGCGGTGAAGGGAGGCGAGCGCGCCATCGACGCCGCCCATGCCTGGATGGCGGAGGACCGGCGCGGCGATCCCGCGGTCCCGGAACTCGCGACGGCGCAGATCGCCGGGCAGTTGGGCCGCGCCGTGGACCGGGTGATGGCGGAGGGCGCGTGCTACGACCCGGCCCTCGCGGCGCTCGCCGTCAAGCAGGCGCAGGGCGACCTGATCGAGGCGGCGTTCCTGCTGCGGGCCTACCGCACCACCCTGCCCCGCTTCGCCGACACGCGCCCGGTGGAGACCGGCGCCATGGCGGTGCGCCGCCGGGTCTCCGCCGTGTTCAAGGACATGCCGGGCGGCCAGGTGCTCGGCCCCACCACCGACTACACGCACCGCCTGCTCGACTTCGCCCTGGCCGAACCCGGCGCCGCGGTGGCCGAGGCCGGAACCGCCGCGCCGGGTGGGCCGATGCCTGCGGTGATGGACCTGCTGGGCCAGGAAGGCCTGATCGAGCCGGAAACGGGGCAGGACGACCGTCCCGGGGACCTGACCCGCGAGCCGCTCGCCTTTCCCGCCGGGCGCGACATGCGCCTGCAAAGCCTGGCGCGCGGCGACGAGGGCTTCCTGCTGGCGCTCGGCTATTCCAGCCAGCGCGGCTACGGCGGCGCGCACCCGTTCGTGGGCGAATTGCGGGTGGGCGAGGTCGCGGTGGAGGTCGAGGTGCCGGAGCTGGGCTTCGCCTTGGACATCGGCGACATCACCGTGACCGAGTGCCAGATGGTCAACCAGTTCCGCGGCAGCAAGCAGGTGCCGCCGCAGTTCACCCGGGGCTACGGCCTGTGCTTCGGCCACAGCGAGCGCAAGGCGATGGGCATGGCCCTGGTGGACCGCGCCATGCGGGCGGCCGAGCTGGGGGAGGACGTGACGGCGCCGGCGCAGGACGTGGAGTTCGTGCTGTCCCACTGCGACAACATCGAGGCGACGGGGTTCGTCGAACACCTGAAGCTGCCGCACTACGTTGATTTCCAGAGCGAGCTTGAGACGATCCGGCGCCTGCGCGCAGAGGCGGGGGCATGAACGGCTACAACTTCGCCTACCTGGACGAGCAGACCAAGCGCATGATCCGCCGCGCGCTGCTGAAAGCGGTGGCCGTTCCCGGCCATCAGGTGCCGTTCGGCTCGCGCGAGATGCCGCTTCCCTACGGCTGGGGCACCGGCGGCATCCAAGTTACCGCAAGCATCCTGGGCCGCGCGGACGTGCTGAAAGTGATCGACCAGGGCGCCGACGACACCACCAACGCCGTGTCCATCCGCCGCTTCTTCGCCCGCACCGCCGGCGTTTCCACCACCACGCGCACGGCCGAGGCCAGCGTGATCCAAACCCGGCACCGCATCCCGGAGACGCCGCTGCGCGAGGACCAGATCATCGTGTACCAGGTGCCGATGCCCGAGCCGCTGGCCAAGCTGGAACCTTCCCGCGCGGAAACCCGGCGGATGCACGCGCTTGCGGAGTACGGGCTGATGCACGTCAAGCTCTACGAGGACATCGCCCGGATCGGCGCCGTGACCATCAGCTACGACTACCCGGTGATGGTGAACGGCCGCCACCTGATGTCGCCCTCGCCGATCCCGGCCTTCGACACGCCGAAGATGGACGGCATGGCGGCGCTGCAACTGTTCGGCGCCGGGCGGGAGAAGCGGATCTACGCCATCCCGCCGTACACGGCGGTCAAGCCGCTGGACTTCGAGGACCAGCCGTTCCGCCTGACCCGCGCGCCGCACGCCTGCGCGCTGTGCGGCGCCTCCGACAGCTACCTGGACGAGGTCGTGACCGACGACCGCGGCGGGCGCATGTTCGTGTGTTCCGACACGGATTTCTGCGCGTCCCGCCGGCCCGACGGGGCCGCCGCATGAGTCCGGACGCGCAACTCTCGCGCGGCCCGGACGCGCTGCTTTCGGCCCGCGGCCTGCATCTGTCGTTCGGGCGCATCGCGGCACTTGACGGGGTGGACGCGGATGTGTTCCCGGGCGAGGTGCTCGCGGTGGTTGGGGAAAGCGGTTCGGGCAAGACGACCTTGCTGAATGCCTTGTCCGGCGCCGTGCGTCCGGAGACCGGGGTGGTGTCCTACCGCGGCCCGGACGGCCGCGTGCGTGACGTGCACCGCATGCCCGCCCCGGCGCTCCGCGCCCTGCACCGCTCGGACTGGGGCACGGTGCACCAGGACCCGCGGCAGTCGCTGCGCATGGCCGTGTCCGCCGGCGGCAACGTGGGCGAGCGCCTGATGGCGCAGGGCGCACGGCACTACGGCGGCATCCGCGCGGCGGCGGTCGAGTGGCTTGAACAGGTGGAGATCGCGGCCGACCGGGTGGACGACCTGCCCCGCACCTTCTCGGGCGGGATGCTGCAGCGGCTGCAGATCGCGCGCACGCTGGTGACGAAGCCACGCCTGGTGTTCATGGACGAGCCGACCGGCGGGCTGGACGTGTCGGTGCAGGCCCGGCTGCTGGATCTGATCCGCGGCCTGGTGGCGCGGCTGGGCGTGGCGGTGGTGCTGGTCACGCACGACATCGCGGTGGCGCGGCTGCTCGCCGGGCGCATCGTGGTGATGCGGGCCGGGCGGGTCGTGGAGACCGGGCTGACCGACCAGGTGCTGGACGACCCGCAGCACCCCTACACGCAGTTGCTCGTCAGCTCGGTGCTGCACGCATGAGCGCGGGGGAGACCATGCTGCGGACCGAGGGGGTGGGCAAGTCGTTCACGCTCCACCTGCAAGGCGGCGTCCGCATCCCCGTGCTGGACGGGGTGGCGCTGGAGCTGCGGGCGGGGGAGTGCGTGGTGCTGTCGGGACCCTCGGGCGCAGGGAAATCGACCCTGCTGCGGACGCTCTACGGCAACTACCGGGCAGAGGGCGGCAGCATCCTCGTCCGCCACCGCGGCGCATGGCTGGACCTGGCGGCGGCCGGGCCGCGGACGGTGCTGGAGGTAAGGCGGGACACGCTGGGCTATGTCAGCCAGTTCCTGCGCGTGGTGCCCCGCGTGCCGGCGCTGCACATCGTGGCGGAGGCGCTGACGGCGCGCGGCGCCGGCGCGGAGGACGCGCGGGCCAAGGCGCGGGCGATGCTGCTGCGCTTGAACGTGCCGGAGCGCCTGCACGGCCTGCCGCCCGCCACCTTCTCCGGCGGCGAGCAGCAGCGGGTCAACCTGGCCCGCGGCTTCATCGGCGGCCACCCCGTGCTATTGCTGGACGAGCCGACGGCGTCGCTCGACCCGCGCAACCGGGACGTGGTGGTCGGCATGGTGCGGGCCGCCAAGGCCCGCGGCGCCGCCATCCTCGGCATCGTGCACGACGCCGAGACCCGCGACGCCATCTCCGACCGCCTGTTCTCCGTGAGGCCGTGGCAGGAAGCAGCCTGATGGTCCCGTGAGGCCGCCGCGGCACGGGAAGCCGGCGGCCAGGACAGCCGGCGCTGCAACCAGGCGGCCGTTCGGGGCCTATAGCCGAACGGCATTCCAAAGCCATCTGCCCAGAAACGGTCAGCCATGCAGGTCCAGGGCCCGCCGGCGTCGGCGAGGCTTCGGCGGTGGATGGCGGGCCGACCGCGGAACGGGGGATTGATTGATGCCGGAGGGTTCGACACGTGCGGAGAAGACGGAAGCGGGGAGCGCGCCGGCCGCGCTCCACCCTCCCGCTCCTCAACCCATCGAGGCGCATGGCGTGATCGGCGACCAGGGCACGGCGGCGCTGGTGGCGGGCGACGGCACGGTGGACTTCCTGTGCTGGCCCGGCTTCGACGGCCCGAGCGTGTTCGCGGCCCTGCTCGACCCGGAGCGGGGCGGCGCGTGGAGCATTGCGCCGGCGCTGGACGGGGCGCGGCGGCGGCAGATGTACTTGCCCGACACAAACGTGCTGCTGACCCGCTTCCCGGCGCCGGCCGGCGTGGGCGAGGTGGCGGACTTCATGCCCTTCCCCGAGCCGGACGGCACGCCGCGCCTGGTGCGCCGGGTGCGCGTGGCCCGGGGCGAGGTGCGCTTCGCCCTGCGCTGCGCCCCGCGCCTGGATTACGCGCGGGCCAAGACACGGGCCGAGGCCGCGGATGGAGGCGTCGTGTTCCACGGCGAAAATGGCCCGGCGCTGCGGCTGTGGGGCACCGTGCCCCTGGCTGTCGAGCCTGGCTCGGACGGCGACGCGGCGGTGGCCGAGTTCACGCTGCGCGCCGGGGAGTGCGCCGACTTCGTGCTGGGGGACGCGGCGGAAGCGTCGCCGCCCGACCCGGAGGCGCTGTTCCGGGCCTGCGTCGCCCATTGGCACGGCTGGGCCGCGCGCTCCAACTACAAGGGGCGCTGGCGCGAAATGGTGACGCGCTCGGCGCTGGCGCTCAAGCTGCTGACCTCGCGCCGGCACGGCTCGGTGGTGGCGGCTGCGACCTTCGGCCTGCCGGAAGCGCCGGGCGGCGGGCGGAACTGGGACTACCGGGCGGCCTGGATCCGGGATGCGTCGTTCACGGTGTATGCCTTCATGCGGCTGGGCTTTGCGGACGAGGCCAACGCCTTCATGCGCTGGGTGGGCGCCCGCGCCAAGCGCTGCGGCGCGGACGGGGCCATCCAGATCATGTACGGCGTGGACGGGCGCGAGCGCCTGGACGAGTCGGAACTTTCGCACCTGCGCGGCTACGGGGGCGCGGCGCCCGTGCGCATCGGCAACGCGGCGCACACCCAGGTGCAGCTCGACATCTACGGCGAGCTGCTGGATGCCGTGTACCTCGCCAACAAGTACGGCGAGGCGATCAGCAGCGAAGGTTGGCGGCACGCGGTCCGCACCGTGGACTACGTGTGCGAGCATTGGGGCGATCCGGACCAGGGCATCTGGGAAATGCGCGGCCCGGCCCGGCACTGGCTGCACAGCCGGGTGATGTGCTGGGTGGCGGTGGACCGGGCGATGCGCCTGGCGCAGAAGCGCTCGCTCCCTGCGCCGCTGGTGCGCTGGCACGAGGCGCGGGACGCGATCCATGCGAGCGTGTGGGACGAGTTCTGGGACGAGGAGCGCGGCCACTTCGTCGCGGCGAAGGACGGCACGCACCTGGACGGGGCCATGCTGCTGCTGCCGCTGGTGCGTTTCGTGTCCGCCACCGACCCGCGCTGGCTGGCGACCTTGGACGCGATCAAGCGGGAGCTGGCGGAGGATGCGCTCGTGTTCCGCTACCGGGTGCCGGACGGCCTGGCCGGGCAGGAGGGGGCGTTCACCGCCTGCTCCTTCTGGTATGCCGAGTGCCTGGCCCGGGCCGGGCGGCTTGCGGAGGCACGGCTGGTGTTCGAGCGGATGCTGGGCCACGCCAACCACCTCGGCCTGTTCTCGGAGGAGATCGGGCCATCGGGCGAGCAGCTCGGCAACACGCCGCAGGCGCTGACCCACCTGGCCCTCATCTCCGCCGCGTTCTATCTTGACCGCGAGCTGTCCGGCGGCGGGGGCAACGGGACGTGGCGGCCATAGGGGCCGCTGCGCGAAACGTCACGGACACCCGGTTGCTTGTCCGGGCCTGAGCCTTCCACCCTGGCGCCGCCGCCTGCAACCCCCCAATGTTGGCGGCGGCGCAGGCGGCAAGCGCTTGGAGCAGAAGGACGGACATGGACGACACGGACACCCAGCCTGCCGCGATCATGGACACGGGCGCGGCCGACGCGGCTTCGGCGGACACGGTTGCGGCGACCGCCAACCCATCCGACCCCTATCTCCGGGAAGCGCAGACCTTTCCGCGGCTGACGCCCGAGCAGATCGGTCGCGCCCAGGCGTTCGGGACCGTCGAGGACCTGGCCCCGGGCACGGTGCTGTTCCAGCGCGGCGACCGCACGGTGGACTTCTTCGTCGTGCTGCACGGCCGGATCGAGATCTACGAGCCGGCGCCGGACGGCGGCGACCGGGTGATCACCGTCCATGCCGGGCAGCAGTTCACCGGCGAGCTGGACCTGTTCAACGACCGGCTGATCCTGGTGGGCGGGCGCACCGGCGCGGAGGGCGGCCGGGTGCTCCGCGTCAGCCGCGCCGGCTTCCGCCGCCTGCTCGCCGCCGAGCCGGACATCGGCGAAGTGGTGATGCGCGCCTTCATCCTGCGCCGGGTCGGCTTCATCGAGCACGGCCAGGCCGGCGTCACCCTGGTCGCGTCCCGGCACGAGGGCGTGGGCGACAGCTTGCGCATCCAGCGCTTCCTGGGCCGCAACGGCTACCCGGTGCGCGTGCTCGACATCGACAAGCCCGGCGCGGAGGGCGACGAGGCGCGCGCCGTGCTCCTCGCGCACGGCTACGGCCCGGACGACGTGCCGGTGGTGGTCTGCGGCCCGGGCCGGGTGCTGAAGCGCCCCGGCAACGCGGCGCTGGGCGGGTGCCTGGGCCTCACGGAAACGCTGGAGCCGGACCGGGTGTTCGACGTGGCGGTGGTGGGCGCGGGACCTGCGGGGCTGGCCTCTGCCGTGTATGCGGCAAGCGAGGGCCTGGGCACGGTGGTGCTGGAGGCGGAAGCGCCCGGCGGCCAGGCGGCCACCAGCAGCCGGATCGAGAACTACCTGGGCTTTCCCACCGGCATCTCGGGCGGCGCGCTCGCGGGCCGCGCGCAGGTGCAGGCGCAGAAGTTCGGCGCGCGCATCGCCGTGCCCCGCAGCGTGGTGCGGCTGGACTGCGCGGCCCGGCCCTATGCGCTGCACCTGGACGACGGCTCGGCCGTGCGGGCGCGGGCGGTGGTGATCGCGACGGGCGCCAGCTACCGCACGCTGGACCTGCCGGGCTTCGACCGCTTCTCCGGCGGCAACGGCATCCATTGGGCGGCCACCGCCATCGAGGCGGGCCTGTGCGAGCGGGAGGAGGTTGTCGTGGTCGGCGGCGGCAACTCGGCCGGCCAGGCGGCGGTGTTCCTGTCGCGCCACGCCGCGCACGTCCACATCCTGGTGCGCGGCACGGGCTTGGCGGCCAGCATGTCGGACTACCTGGTGGGCCGGATCGAGGCATCGGACCGGATCACCCTGCACACGGAGACGGAGGTCACGGCGTTGATCGGCGAGCGGCACCTGGACGGGGTCGAGTGGACCCACCGGGGCACGGGCGCGGTGGAGCGGCGCCCGATCCACAACGTATTCCTGATGCTGGGCGCGGTGCCGAACACCGGCTGGCTCGGCGGCTGCGGGGTCGCGCTGGACAAGGGCGGCTTCGTGCAGGTGGGAGCGGAGGCCGGGCCGGACCCCGCCGACCCCCGATGGTCCGGGCGCCCGCCGCACGTCTTGGAAACCAGCAAGCCCGGCATCTTCGCGGTCGGCGACGTGCGCGCAGGCTCCGTGAAGCGCGTGGCGTCCGCCGTGGGCGAAGGCTCGGTCGTGGTGTCCTCCGTCCATCAGGTGCTGGCGGAGGCGTGAGCGCAAGCGGGCGGGCTGCGCCGCGTCGGCGCGGGAGAAGCGTTTCCGGTGAGACAAGGAGGGGCGGCCAGTGAGCGAACTGCGGGAAAGCACGGCCGGTGCGGGCGGGAGCGCGGCGGCACCTGTGGCTCCGGCACCCCCGTCCGCGTCCGGGTCGGCCCCGCTTCGCAGCGCTTGGCCGGGCGTGGTGCTGCGCCTCGCCGTGCTGGCGGGCGCGGCCGTGCTGGCGTGGGTCCTCGCCACCAACTGGGGCGCATGGACCGGCGCCGCCGCGGTGCAGAGCACGAACGACGCCTACCTCGCCGCCGACCTCACGCCGATGAGCGCCCGCGTTTCCGGCGTCGTCCGCTCCGTGCCGATCCAGGACTTCCAAACCGTCCGCCAGGGCGAAGTGCTGGCCGAGATCGTCGATGACGACTACCGCGCCCAGGTGCAGCAGGCGGAAGCCAACCTGGCGGGGGCGGAGGCGCAGCTCGCGAACCTCCAGGCGCAACGCAAGCTACAGGACGCCAACATCGCCGCCGCCGGGGCCACGGTCGAGGCGGCCGACGCCGCGATGAAGCGCGACAAGGCGGAAGCAGACCGGCAGAACAACCTGCTCGCCACCGGCGTCGCCGGCACCCGGCAGCGGGTGGAACAGGCCGACGCGGCGATGCAAGGCGACCAAGCCAACGTGGAGCGCAGCCGCGCCGAAGTCCAGGCCGCGTTCGCCCAGATGGGCGTCCTGGAGGCCCAGACCAAGCAGGCTGAGGCCACGCGCGACGCGCAGAGGGCGTTGCTTGAGCTGGCGAAGATCAACCTGGCCTACACGCGGATCACCGCCCCGGCGGACGGCGTGGTCGGGCAGCGCCAGGTGCGGGCCGGCCAGTACGTCGCGCTTGGCACGCAGGTGGTGACGGTGGTGCCGCTGCCGAACGTCTGGGTGATCGCTAACTACAAGGAAACCCAGATCACCAACATGGCGCCAGGCCAGCCGGCGACGGTGAAGGTGGACAGCTTCCCGGGCCGCGTGCTGCTTGGCCGCGTGGAAGGGTTCTCCCCGGCCTCGGGAGGCCAGTTCTCGCTGCTGCCGGCCGACAACGCCACCGGCAACTTCACCAAGGTGGTGCAGCGCATCCCGGTGAAGATCACGCTGGACGACGCGGGCGACATCGCCGGCCGGCTGCGGCCCGGCATGAGCGTCCTGGCGTCGGTCCAGACCCAGCCGGCCCAAGCACGGGGGCAATGAGGCGGCGATGAGCGGCGCGGCACCCCCTCCCGCGCCCGCCGCACCGGCCCCGGCGCTCTCGACCCGGCCCTGGGTCGGCATCGCCGCCGTGCTGTGCGGCGCCTTCATCTCGACGGTCACGGGCCGGCTGTCCACCTTCGGCCTGGCCGATGTCCGCGGCGCGGTGGGCGCCGGGTTCGACGAAGGGGCTTGGATCACCACCGCGCAAACCTGCGCGCAGATGCTGGTCGGCCCGGTGTCGGTGTGGCTCGCCACGGTGTTCGGGCCGCGCCGGGTGCTGGTGGTGGCCTGCCCGGTTTTTGCCGCCGCCTCCCTGGCGTTGCCGTTCTCGCCGAACCTGCCGACGCTTCTCGCCTGCCAGGCGGTGGCGGGGCTGGCCTCCGGGACGTTCATCCCGCTGACGATCTCCTTCGTGCTGCGCAACCTTCCGCCGCATTACTGGGCGTACGGGATCGCCGCCTACGCGCTCAACCTGGAACTGTCGCTCAACATCTCGGCCTCGCTCGAGGGCTGGTATATCGAGCACCTGTCCTGGCGCTGGATCTTCTGGCAAAGCGTGCCGCTCGCCGTGCTGATGGCGGCCTGCGTCCACCTCGGCATCCCGAAGGGGCCGGTCGAGTGGCCGTTGCTGCGCCGGGCCGACTGGTTCGGGCTGGCGTCGTTCTCCGCCGGGCTTGCGATGGTCTATGCCGCGCTGGACCAGGGCAACCGGCTGGACTGGACGGGATCGGGGCTGGTCGTGGGCCTGCTCGCAGGCGGCGGGCTGCTCGTGCTGGCGTTCGTGTTGCACGAGTGGCGGGCGCCGCACCCCTGGATCGACCTCGGCTTCGTTTTGCGATACCCGAACCCGCCGATCATGGCGCTGCTGGCGACGCTGCGGCTGGCCATCCTGTCCACGGCGCTGCTGGTGCCGCAGTTCCTGTCCACGGTGCAGGGCCTGCGCACCGAGCAGACGGGACTGGCGCTGCTGGCCATCGCGGCGCCGCAGTTGCTGATCGCCCCGCTGGTCGGCGTGTTCCTGCGCCGGGTTGACGCGCGGACCGGCATCGCCGTGGGCTTCATGCTGGTGGGCGCCGCTTGTTACCTGGTGTCGCACGGCCTCACCCGGGACTGGGTGGCGGTCACGTTCCTGCCCACGCAAGGGCTGCAGGCGGTGGGGCAGACGCTTGCGATGAGTTCGCTCATCTTCTTTTCCGTGCTGCACCTCAAGCCCGCCGACGCGCTATCCTTCGGCGCGCTGTTGCAGACCGCGCGGCTGTTCGGAGGCGAGCTGGGCACCGCGGCCATGTCAACCTGGCTCCGGGTGCGCGAGCAGGTGGCGAGCCAACTGATCGGCCTGAACGTGGAAGCCGGGGACCTGCTGACCCAGGAGCGGCTGCGGGCCTACGCCGGCTCCCAGCTTTCCCGGTCAACCGGCGCGGCGGAGGCCAACGCGCGGTCCCTTGGGATGCTGTCGAACGCGATCCGCACGCAGGCCAACGTGCAAAGCTTTGTCGATGGCTTTCTGCTGGTCGCCGCGGTGATCGCGCTTGCGCTGGTGCTGGTGGCCCTGCTGCGCCCGGCGCCGCACGGGCCGGCCTCGCCGCGGCCGCTGCTGCCCGGCCGTGCCGCCGCCGGGCTTAGGCACCGTTCTGCGGAGCGCGTCCACGCGCAGCAGGCAGAATGACGTGATCCTTCCTTGGTTCTGCGTGGAGACCAACAGGCAAGCCTACACCGCAAGATACCGCTGCTTGGTCGCGTCGTCCGCCCGCAGTTCCTCGATGGTCGCGCGGTAAACCACCTGCCCCTTGTCCACGATCGCCGCGTGCGTTGCGATGCCGAGGCAGAAGTGCATGTTCTGCTCCGCAAGCAGGATGCCCACCCCCGTGTCGCGCAGGGTGCGGATCAGCGCCCCGATGGCCTGCACGACGATCGGCGCCAGCCCCTCGCTCGGCTCGTCCAGCAGCAGCAGGTCGGGATTGCCCATCAGCGTGCGGGCGATGGCCAGCATCTGCTGCTCGCCGCCCGAAAGCCGGCCCGCCATCCGCCCGCGCATTCCAGCCAGCAGCGGGAACGCATCGTAGATGGTGCGCAGCGTCCAGCGCGCGTCGCCCCGCGGCCCGCGCTTGGCGCCGATCTGGAGGTTGTCGTCCACCGTGTGCCCGGGGAACACCTGGCGGTCCTCCGGCACGTAGCCGATCCCGGCCTGCGCGATGCGGTGGGGCGGGCGGCCCGACAGCGTTTGCCCCGACAGCGCCACGCGCCCGCGCCGGGGCGGCACGAGGCCGGCGATGGCCTTGAACGTCGTGCTCTTGCCCGCGCCGTTGCGGCCCAGCAGCGCCATTGTTTGCCCGGCCTCCACGCGCAGGTCCAGGCCGAACAGGATCTGGCTCGGGCCGTAGAACACGTCGGCGCCCTCGACCTCCAGCACGGCGCTCACGAGGGGGCGCCCCTCACGTCCGGCGTGCCTTGCGCCAGCGCCGCGCGTACCTCCTCGGGCGCGTTGCGGTAAACGAAGCCGGTGCCGGGCCGGTCCGCCTCGTCGAAGCGCAGGAAGTCCATCGAGCCTGGGTCCACCACGGCCAACTTGATCAGGCCGCGCCGGGCCAGTTCCTGCGTATGGGCGAAGCGCGCGTCCGGCTTCGGCTCGCCCGGCTTGTCCGCCCCCGGCTTGTCAGCATAGCCCGAACCCGCAAGCGGGATCGTGGGATAGACCAGCGCGTCGCTGCGGGCGCGGATGCCCTCGATGATGCGCGCATGGGTCTCCCAATCATCCCGCTGCCGCCCGGTCGCGGGGTCGTAGGCTGCAGGTGCAGGATGGCCGCCCCGGCTGCCGCCGCGGCCAGGCCGTCCGCCACGATCTCCTTCACCGGCACGGGGCTGCCGGGCTGCCGTTCGCGTCCCCATGAGCCGTTCAGGGCGGCCTCGATCCAGGTTTTCGGCATCGCCGCCTCCCTTTGCGGCGCGGACAGGGCGCCGTGCGCTGGCTTAACTCGGGTCCGTGGCCGGAGTTCGGCCCCGGGCTTACCCAATCCGCGGCATCCCGGGGGAGCCGCTTCCTGCCGCGTCCCGATGCCTCAGCAGCAGGTGTACCCACCGTCGATCGGCAGGCACACGCCGGTGATCATCGCGGCGCCGTCGCCAAGCAGGAAGACGATGGGCGCCGCGATCTCGTCCTCCGTCGCCCAGCGGCCCAGCGGCATCTGTTTCAGGAAGGACCCGCCGACCTCGGGCCGTCCCCAGTAGGAGGCCGACATCTCGGTCATCACCACGGTCGGGTTCACGCTGTTGACCCGGATGCCGTGCTTGCCGAGTTCCAGCGCGGACACGCGGGTGATGCTGTCGAGGGCGGCTTTCGAGGCCCCGTAGGAGATGTGGCCGGGCAGCGCCACCAGCGACGCCTGGCTGGACACGTTGACGATGGACCCGCCCTGCCCCAGCCGGACCATCGACTGCGACGCGTACTTGGTGACGAGCAAGGCGCCACGGGCGTTGACGCAGACCACCTTGTCGAACACGGCGATATCCGTGTCCATCGGCGTCGCGATCTCCCCGCCGAAGCCGCCGCAATTGACGACGCCCCAAAGGTCGAGGCCGAGCAGCGCGTCGTGGACGCTGTCCTCCAAGGCCAGGTCGAACGGGAGGGTCCGGCATCCGGTCCGGGCGGCGAGCGCGTCCAGCGCCTCGGCGGACCGCCCGCCTGCGATCACGTCCGCGCCGGCGTCCGCGAGCTGGCGGACCACCGCGCCGCCGATGCCGCCGCTGGCGCCCGTGACCAGCACGGCGCGTCCGTCCAATCCCCACATGCTTGCCCTCCTGCGGGCCGGCGGGTCAGCCGCCGATCATGAGCTTCACGACCTCGTCGTGCGTGGTCTGCCCGATGGGGCGCTCGCCCGCAAGGCTTCCGCGCCGGAGCACCACCACCCGGTCCGCGACGGCGAAGATGTCCTGCAGGTTGTGGCTGATGAAGAGCACGCCGCGGCCTTGCGCCTTGAGGCTTCGGATCAGGGACAGCACCTTGCGCTGTTCCGGCACGCCGAGGGCGGCGGTCGGCTCGTCCATCAGGATCACGCGGGCGTTCCAGTAGATCGCCCGGCCGATGGCCACCGCCTGCCGCTGCCCGCCGGAAAAGCGGCCGACCGGCGCATCGAGGCGGTCCACGTGGAAATCGAGCCGGGCCATGGTGTCGCGGGCGGCCTCTGCCATCTTGGCCCGGTCCAGCACCGGCAGGAACTTGAAGGCGCGACGCATCGGCTCGCGGCCCAGGAAGATGTTGGCGCCGATGGACAGGTTGTCGGCCAAGGCGAGGTCCTGGTAGATCGTCTCGATTCCGGCTTCGCGGGCGGCCTCCGGCGTCGGGAAGCGGACCCGCGCGCCGTCGAGCAGGATCTCGCCGTCGTCCGCCGGATAGACGCCCGATATCATCTTGGTGAGGGTCGATTTGCCCGCGCCGTTGTCGCCGGCCAGCGCCACGACCTCGCCGGGATGGAGCGCAAGCGACACGCCCTTCAGCGCCTCGACGCCGCCGAACCGTTTGGACACGCCGCGGACGTCGAGGATCGGCGGATGCGTCTCAGTGGGAAGCGCGTCCATCACCGGTCTCCGCCGAGCCTGCGCTGGGTCTGGTCGGCCAGCACCGAGATGATGATCACGACGCCCACCGCCACGAACTGCCAGAACGGCTCGACGTCGATGAACACCAGCCCGTACTGGATCACTGCAATGACCAGCGAACCGGCGACCGTGCCGAGGATGGTGCCGGAGCCGCCGAACAGGCTGGCGCCGCCGATCACCACGGCGGCGATCGAGTCGAGCAGCAGCGGCTCGCCCGCCTGGGCGGCGCCCGCGGTGAAGCGGGCCGTGTAGAGCACGCCCCCCAGCCCGGCGCAGAAAGCCGACAGCAGATAGAGCTTGCGGGTATGGCGCCCGACGTTGATGCCGGCCCGGAGCGCCGCCTGCTCGCTCGCCCCCACCGCGTAGGTGTGCTGGCCGAAGCGGGTCTGGGCGAGCAGGTAGCTCATCAGCAGCAGGAACAGGACGGTGATGACGACCACGATGGGGAAGCCCAGGACGCGGCCGTTGCCGAGCGCGGCGAAGGCGCCGTTGGCGACCGGCACGGTGGTGCCGGCGGCCAGCAGGAAGGCGGCGCCCCGCGCCACGCCGAACATGCCGAGCGTGCCGATGAAGGGCGGCACCTTGAGCCTGGAGATGAGCCAGCCGTTGACGGCGCCCGGCACCAGCGACACCAGGAGGCCCGCCGCAATGCCGGCCGCCATGGCCGGGAAGGCGGGCATGAAGCCGCCCGCGATGTTGGCCCCGTGCGCCGCGACCACCGCCGAAAGGCCCATGATGAAGCCGACCGACAGGTCGATCCCACCGGCGATGATCACGAAGGTCTCGCCTAGCGCCAGCAGCAGCGGCGCCACCGCGAACACGGCGATGGACTGGGCGTTGTAGCTTGAGAACACGAAGCTTGCGCCGTAGCGCGCCTGCGCCCACGCCTCGAACAGGACGAGCAGCAGGGCGAGGAACAGCCAGGCCCGCAGCCGGGCCGCCAGGAGAAGGAGACGCGAGGGGCTGCGTCCGGGTGCCCGGATGCGCAGTGGCTGAGGCGCTGCGAGACCGGCCATGCGCTTCTCCAAACCGGAAGGCAGGCGCCGTGCCGGCGGCAGGGCGCGGGGCGGGATCAGTCCTTGTAGATGAACTTCGCGACCTCGGGATCGTCGATGTTGGACCGGTCCATGACGGTGAAGCCGGTGCCGATCGTGGTCGGGATCGAATGGCCGGTCAGGTGGGCCACGACCGACACCACGCCGAAGTAGCCGATCTCGGCCGGGTGCTGGGCGATGGCGGCGGTGATCAGGCCGGACTTGATGTTGCCGACGATGGTGGCCGGCGCGTCGAAGGCCACGACCTTGACCTTGCCTTGCTGCCCGGCCTGCTGCACGCCGTTGCCGGCGCCGATGGCCGAGAACAGGTTGGCGCCGAACACCCCGGCCAGGTCCGGGTTGCGGGCATAGACGGACTGCAACTGCGACGCGGCCTTGTTGGCGTCGTCGTCGTTGAACTGGGTTTGCAGCACCGTGATGCCCGGGTGGCCCTTCATCTCCTCCTTGAAGCCTTCCTCGCGCTGGTCGGTGGTGGACACGCCGGGCTTCACGTTGGACACATAGACCTTGCCCTTGCCGCCGACCGCCGCGGCCAGGGCGCGGGCCGCCATCCTGCCCCCGAGCACGTTGTCGGACGCGATGTAGGACAGCGGGAAATCGGCGTCGCCCGACCTCGTCTGGTAGTTGCCGGTGCCGATGAAGGTATCCACCGTGATGACTGGGATGCCGGCGTCGGCGGCCTTCTTCAGCGGCTGCACCAGTTGCGCCTTGTCCGTGGGCGCGATCAGGATGGCGTCGGGATGGCGGGCGATCACCGCGTCCAGCACGGGGGTCTGCTGCACCGGGTTGAACTCGGGCGCGCCTTGGAACACGAGGGTGGCGCCGAGCGCCTTGGCGGCGTCCTCGGCCCCGCGGCGCATGGTGATGTAGAAGGCGTCGGTGGTCAGGCCGGGGATCAGGGCGATGGTGGGCTTCTTCTGCGCCTGCGCCCCGCCGGGCAGCATCGCCATGCCGACCGCGATGGCGGCCAATACCGTGAGCGTCCTCTTCAACGTTTCCTCCTGAAGCGCATGCGCCGAACCGCGGCGCCGCCCGTTGCGGGTCTTCTTTCCCCAACGGACCGTAGGGTCGGCCAACGCCCTGGTCAACACGAAAGACGGCGCAAGCAGGTTTCTATGTGTTGCAAGCAGGGGATGCCGAAATTCTGTAGCTGGACTTCGAGCATTCAACTTGCGTGTGCCAGTTACTGTCGCGGAGGAAGCCTTGGCTGACCGATGCAAAGCCGCGCCATGAACGGGCTGATCCGAAGCTAGGACCGCGACGCCAGACAAGCGCCTGCCAGGACCGGCCACATGACAAGCACGCCTGCCACCGACCCGGCGTCCCCCCTCGGGCCAGGCAAGTCGCGCGCAGCGTCTTGCCTTGTCCTCTCCAGGGTGTGCTGCTGCACCTTGTCCAGTTGGCGGCAGGCCCAACCTGGCCGGGCCATGCCCAGGTCGTTGTGCTGGCTTCCAGGGTTGGCGCATCCGAACTGAACGACGGCCGCCGCCGCCGCCAGCAGGCGCCAGGCTCGTGCCGCGGCTCGTTTCCTTTCGGGGTGTGGGTTCAACAAACTCCTCCTGCCGACAAGCACAGCGACCCACGGCCTTCACGCGCCGACGTTAACCGGCGGAAACGTGCGGACGCAACACGCATCGTTCCACGCCGCCCCGCTCAGACGCACAGGCGGAGCGCAGGACGCCGCCTGATCACGGCATCACCCGATGCCCGGCATGGCTCGCCTCAAAGCGAGGCAGGTCGGCTTGAATGCCCAGGCGCCGTCCCGCAGTCCGGATGCAGCAGGTCGTGGGAACCTTCTCGGCCGACCATCCTGGCGGGCACGCCCATCATGACCGCTTTCGCCGCAACGTTTCCCATGACGAGAGAATTCGCAGCGATCACAGCGTCGTCGCCGATGGAGATCTTGCCGGCGATCACAGCGTTGGCGCCCACGTAAACCCTGTTTCCCAACCTGGGCATTCCACGCGCGCCCCCGCGTCCCGACACGCCCAAGGTGACTCCTTGGGATATGTTGCACATCTCTCCGATTTCCACGTCGTCGCCGATGAATATGTTTCCAAAATGCCCGATATAGAATCCTTTGCCTATTTTGGATTTAGGTGAAATCGATATGCCGGTAGCTATCTCGACCATCTTCTGCCACGCTACGAAAATTGCTGCGAGGACGTTCTTCGCCAATTTTGGTCGTTGTTTCTGAAGCATAGCAAAAGCAACACGATAGTGAAGCAATGCCCAAAGACCTTGCTCTGTGATTAGAATATTGATTACAGTGGCACCCTTCCTGTATCTCCTATACCGGTTGAGATCGCACTTATACAAGTCCAGCCAAGTCAATGGCTCAGGACTCGCTGAACGCCCTGCTCCCCGGGCGTCGTCACTCAGAGCGTCAGGCAGTGCTGACCGCGGTTGATGAGGCACCTGGTTGAGTCCTAAACGGCCCGCGCCGTGAGTGGAAGCTGCTCGGCGCGGATTGCGGCGGGGTGCCGGAAGTCGGATGCCAGCATTTCAAATCCTTCTGATGGTTGTTTGACATGCGTTGCAGTGTCAAGAGATCACCGCGGCGCCGACTTGCTGCGGAGATCTGCCGCGGCCTTGCGCAGAACGTCCCAAAGGCGGCCGCCATCATTGCGGACGTCGAACTGGTCGTGCTCGTCCTCTGGATAGTTGCCGCTGTCCTGCCTCGACACCAGCCGCCACACCAGCCACCCCGCGCAATCCGTGTCCTCCTGGATCGTGCGCAGCCATCGCTGATACGCCGCCGCCTGATCAGGATTCGAGCGCGCGTAGCCGAATTCCTCAAGGAGCACTGGCTTGCCATGCTGCCGGGCGCGCGTGCAGAAATCCCGGATCAGCAGATCGAATTGCAGGACCGTGAGGCGGTAGTAGAGCGGGTAGCCGTGCCACACCGCGAAGTCCAGGTTCGGATCGTCGATGTCGGAAAGCTTGCCGGAGACATTCGCCTGTCCGGAGGTGACGAGGTGGTTCGGATCGACCGATTTGACGTAGGCCGCCATCTCCGAGATCCATTGGCTTTGAAGCCAGCCCGGCTGTGCGACAGGCTCGTTCATCAAGTCCCAACCGAGGATCGTCGGGTCGTCCTTGTATGCGATGCCGGTCAAGGTGTTGACGTGCTGGACGACTTCGCGGACCCAAGTCCGGTAGTCCTCCTTGGTCCGGGAGTCCTCGAAGAAGAAGCGGTTCTTGTCGCCGCTGCCGTACCAGGCGCTCATTTGCTGGGAGCCGCCGGTGTAGGCCCAGAAGTCGGCAAAGGCGATGACCAGGCGAAGGTGGCGTTTTCCTGCCTCGGCAACGAGCCTATCGACCTTCCGGAAGCCGCTTTCGCCCCAGTTGATCGCCATTCGCTTCCTTGCGCTGTCCCAATACAGCAGGTAGGTCCCGTGGACGCCCAAGTTGCTGGTCTCGGTGTCGCGTCGCCAGTCCCACACCGTTGGAACCGAGCCGTCCGGCGACCCGATGACGGGCTGGAGAAAGGTCCGGACGACGTTCGCGCCGAGTTGGACGGCGTCATCGAGAACCCTGAGCACCTCCGGCTCGGAGCCGAACGTCAGGTAGTGGTTGTTCACGCCCGCGACGAAGAACGGCTTGCCGTCCAAGACGAAGTGCGTGCCCTCGACCTTGACGAAGCCGTCCTTCGGCCCCCGCGGCGCCAATTCGGCAGCAGACGCTGAGCCTGGGCACGCCAGTGCCAGGATGATCGCTGCGCCAAGCCACTGCCGTGCGGCAGCGGCCGAAGCAGTTGTCTTGCTTCTTTTGAAGCGGGCGCAGGCTGCGGACCTCATCGACGGCCTCCCATGTTCCGCCCCGCCGTGAAGCCTTCCAAGGCACGGCAGCCCGATGCCAGGGCCGTTCTGGCTGGACGCCGCCCGTGCCCCTTCCGAGAACCGGGAAAGGCGGCCCGACCCCGGCACCGCGCGGTCAAACCTTGGCCGCGGCATCGCCGGGCCGCGCTCCCAGCTTTGCGCAGGGCGGCGAAGGGACGGGATGATGGCCGTCCCGGTGCCCCGCCGCCCCGGCTGCCATCCGTTTTCCGCGAAGGAAACCCAAGACGGCGCATGTCAGCCCGAGTACGATCGCTCCCGCACGCGCAAGCCCCTGCGGGTCCATTCGGATGAGCGCAGCGCCGAGGTTTCGGATGAAGCCTTGGCGCAACGCTTGGAACACGTAGCTGCGCTCGGTGTCCAGCGCACCCGCCTGCGCGACCAATGCTGCCAGATAGGCCTTCGACAAGCCCTCCGCGTAGGTGCGCAAGCAGAAATACCGCAGGGTAAGGCGGGACGCGGGCACCTTGTGCCAAATGACCGCGGACGCATCGATCACGAAACGGCCGGCCGGGAGCGCCGCCTTCGCGCGGATGCAAAGCTCCGTCTCCTCGCAGCTCAGCAGGTTCGCGCCGGCTTCCGTGCGGCCCAGGTGCTGGCTGAAGCCGCCGGCGGCCTCGAACACCTCGCGCCGGAACAGCATCGCGCTGCCCATGACGTTGCGGACCTCGCTGCCTGCCGCGGGCTGGCCCGGGAAGCTGCAGCCGACGACCCAGAGGAATTCGTCCGGGAACCATCCCGGCCGTGCTCCACGCCACGCCGGCTCGATGGCGTTGGTCACGCCCAGGACGCCTTCGCGCCCGCACTGGCGCCCGAGATGGCCAAGCCAGTCCGGGTGGGCAATGGCGTCGTCGTCGAGGAACGCGACGTATCGGCCGGTTGAGAGGGCGATCCCGGTGTTCCGCGCCCCGGAAAGGCCGCGCGGCCCCTGGTTCGCCACAACGCGGACACCGGGGAAGCGCTCGGCGGAACGGGCCAGCAGCTCCGGGTTGTGATCGATGACCAGAAGAACCTCGTCCGGTCGGCGCGACTGGCCATGCAGGGACGAAACCGCCTCGCAAAGATCGTTCCAGCGGTCGGGCGTGTAGGCGCAGATGACGACGGAGATGCGGTGCCACTGCTCAGTCATGCGGGCATCCCAGGACGTGCCGGCGGGCTTGTGCCCACGCGGCTGACCGGAGCCGGTCGAATCTCACGGAGAGCGGAACCCCGCGCTCCGAAACGAGCGCGTCCAGCGCCGCGGTGTCCGAGGTGTCCCGCACGATGTGGCGGGACAACGCGAAAAGGGCCTCCTCGGCACCGCTTCTGCGGTACCCCACCGCGCAGGCCGACGTGTAGCCGGCTGCCTGCACCGCGCGGCGCACGGATGGCGCATGGCAGCCGAACGGATACGCAAAGCTGCTGACCGCCATGCCAATCCGGTCCTCGATCGCCTGCTTCGACGAGACGATCTCCGAACGGGCCGCCTCGGGCGGCAGCGCGTCGAGCGCACGGTGGGAGACCGAGTGCGCGCCGATCTCGATGCCGCGGCGCGAGAGTTCCGCGACCTGCGGCCAACTCAGCATCGGCTGCCGGCCGCCGGCGCGGCCGAGCCAGGCGCTTGTTTGCCCGACATGGCCGGTTGCGACGTAGAGCGTCGCCCGCATCCGGAATTGTGCAAGCACCGGCATCGCCATGTCGTAGAAGTCCGCGAAGCCATCGTCGAAGGTCAGGACGACGGTCCGCTCCGGCATCGGCGCCGCCTTTCCTGCCCGGCTCCGCACGAGGTCGCTGGTGGTGAGGGCGGCGTAGCCGCGGTCGCGGAGGTGTTGGAGATGCCCCTCGAACTGCTGCGGCGAGACGGCGAACCTCCGGAAGCGGCGAGGCGCCCGGTCCGAGATGCTGTGGTACATGAGAATGGGCGTGGCCGAACGCGCGGCCGGGCTTGCAGCCCCCCATGCCTGCCTCGCACCGGCGTCCGCGGCCGTCACTGGGCCAGCCTTTCGGCGTGTTGCAGGACGGGTTGCCCGTCCGGCGCCAGGTGGCGGTAGATCGCCTCGATCCGAGCCACGACCGATTTGGCTTTCAGCGCCTCGACCCGTTGGAGGCTTCGGGCCGCCAGGCGCCGGCGCAGGGCGTCGTCGTCCACGAGCCGCTGCATCGCAGCGGCGAGCGCGCCGGCATCGCCGGGCGGCACGACAAGCCCGTTCCGCTCATGCTCGACGAGATCCGGCATCCCGCCGACAGCCGTGACGACCATGGGCTTGCCGAGGGCCATGCCTTCCATCACGACCGTCGCGCACGGCTCCGGCCACACCGAGGGGGCGATGCCGAACAGGCACCCCTGCCAAGCCTGCATGACCGCCGCGTGCGGCCAGGCGCTGAACACGTGCGTCCCTTCCGGAAAATCGCGAGGCCCGTCCGGAAAAGCCCGGCCAATCAGGACCAGCGGCGGCGCCTGCCGGAGCCGGCGGTAGGCGTCGGCGAGAACCGGCACGCCCTTCTGCCGATTGAGGTCGCCAACGAAGAGCAGGTAGGGGCCGGCCGGCAACTCCCCCATGCGAGGGTCGGGCTCCGGCGCGAGGACGCCTGCGTCGTCCGAAACAAAGTTAGGGATCACCTCGCACTTGCCGCCAGCGCCGCCCAGGCCGTTCAGGTCGGCGACGGCGTGGCTGACCGCGAGGAACTTGTCCACCATTCTGCGGGCCAAGGCACTTGAAGCCTGGTTCGCCAGATAGGTCACCCCGCCCTTCACGGCACCGTAGTGCCGCGTCGCGCAAGGCGGGCACTTTGAAAGGCCCGGCCCGGAACATGGCCCGTCGTCGCGCATGAGGTTCTTCTTTGCGCACGCGAGGCTGTAGTCGTGCAGCGTCAGCACAAGGGACGCCGGGAAGAACCGCTTCAAGGGCAGGTAGGCGTGCACCATCCAGTTGTGGGCATGCACGATGTCGGGCCGTTGCTGCCTGAGGACGCGGGCCAGTCCGGCCACCAGTTCGGGATCGGGAAACGGCGGGGCATGGCGGCGCCCGGGTTCCGAGAAGAGCGCGGACACGCGCTGCAACGTGCCCCGGAGCCGCACGACCTGCACGTCGCCGTCCATCTCGGAGTGGCTTGCGCCGGGATGCCGGAGCGTCGCCACGCACACCTGGTGGCCCCGCTGCGCGAGGGCGGCGCCGAGATTCCGGACGTGGCGCTCCTCGCCGCCGATGATGGGTGGATAGAACTGGCTCAGCAGAAGGATGCGCATCGCCCTCTACCCGCCGCCTGCTTGGACCCACGCCTTCCGGTAAACGCGGTCGCGGTGGCCGGTCTCGAAAAGCCGGGCCTCGATCTTCGCGTCGTCGTGCGGCGGCGGCGCGACCGCAAGTTCCTTCGTGACGCTTTCGCCGGGCTGCAGCGCGAGGGACCGCCATATGGCGAGGATGCGGCCGTCCTGCGTGACCTCGATGTCATACAGCATCGGACGGTCCTCGGCGTTCCTGGCCCCGATCGTGACGGCGCTCGGGCGCCGGGCGTCGTCGGGCAGCATCCAGAACGCGGTGTAACGGAACTGCCGGAAGCTTTGGCGGTCCCAGGCCGCGAACTGGAATGCCGCAAAGGCCACGAGCGCGGCCGCCGCGAAGAGCACGCCTTGCCCGAGGCTGACCGCCCGCAACAGGCGCCTGCCGGGCAGCGGCACGCCATCGCCGCCGCGGGCCATGGCGACGAGCGAGGAAACGGCGACCACCGCGGCGAGCCATCCGGCCCATCCCAGCGGCCCGAGCAGGTGGACGCCGTTCAGCAGGAAGCCGCCCAGGATGACCGCTGCCACGCTCCACGCCATGGCGAGCGCGTGCCACTCGATGGGCGAGGCCTTCTGCCCGACCGCGCGCAGGAACGCATATCCGGGCCAGTACAGGGCCAACGGGATGCAGGCCAGCCCGCGGAGCGCAACGCTGTCGGTTGCCGAAACCGCCGCGACCGCGCCTGCCGCCCAAAGGCACGACAGGACAAGGCCAGTGTTCCTACCGGGCATCGCGCAGCCGCCTCACGTCGAAGATCACGATCGAGCCGTTGTCGAACACTCGGCTTACGGAGCGGATGTGGTCGAATTTCAGGAGCGAGGACGCTTCCGGAGGCGTCAGCACGCCGTCCGGGAACTCGTCCTGCTCGTAGTAGTGCCCGAGAGCCGGCAGGGCCGCGGTCAGGCGCAGGTCGGCGAGGAGGTAGGCGATCCGGTCTTGCTTGATGGTGTAGAGTTCGTTGCCGGAAAGCGTCGGCGCAAGGAAGACGCTGGACGTGCCGACGCCGTCCGCCAGCTGCGTCGCGATGTCCTGCCGCCCGTAGGTCGCCAGGAGCAGTTGGTTCTCCCGGTCGCTCGCGAACCGATGGCCCGGGCCGAGCCACTGCTTCGTCCAGAGCGCCGCGTCGATCCCCATGGGTTCGATGGACGAGGCGTCCGCGGACACCGCGTAGAGGGTTCGTAGGGCACCGACGCCCCAGCCGGTCACGATGCCGCCCACGAAGTTGGCCGTGAGCGCGGCGCCGACGCCGAAAGCCGGCCACCAACGCGCTTGGTTCGGTTGCCAGAGATGGACGATGCCCGCCGCCACGACGAAGCCGACGCCGATGAACACGAACGGCCCCATGCGGTTGCCGATCTCCCATCCGGCGGAGGTCAGGCGGAAGCCGACCGAGACTGGCAGGCCCGTGGAAACGAGGGCCAGCAGAACCATCCAACGGTTCGTCCAGCGGAGGCGGAGGCATTGGAGCAGGGCCGGCCAGCCGCCCGGCTGCCGGGCCGCCATCGCCAGGGACCGCATGAAGCCGGTTGACAGGCCGGCCGCCACGAGCAGGAGCGAGAGGATGCTTGCCGTCCTGAGCGGGATCGGCGTCTGCACGCCGCTCGGCAGCACGAACAGCTTCCTTGCCTTCGACGCGCCGCTTATGAACGCCGCGAGTTCGGTTGCGCCCGCTTCGACGATCGGTCCGAGGTAGCCGGCGGACGGGTTGCCCTGGACCCACGACCAGGCCGTTGGCAGCAGGAGCGCCATGGCGGCAAAGGCCGACAAGCCGATGCGCCGGGTTGTCCGCTCCGAACCCAGCCAGCCCAGGAGCGCGAGCAGCAGCATGAACACGGCGGAGAAGAACGCCGACATATGGTGCGAAACCGCCAAGGCGGCGAAGAACGGCACGACCAACCCGAGCGCGACGACCGGCTTCGACGACCGCCCGTCCTCGAAGAGCGCCGTCGCGAGCATGGCGAAGACGAAGAGGACGAGGGCAAGGCTTTCGTAAGCGAACTGGTTGTCGAAGAGGACGAACCCGGAGTTCCCCATGTACACGAGGCAAGCGATGGCCGCCATCCTGGCGCAGCCGCAAACCCGTTCGTAGAACGAGAACAAGGCGCACACCAGAAGGACCCGGAAAACGGCCAGCAGGACCACCGAGGCCGCAAAGATCGAAAGGCCGGTCATCCCGGCGATGGCGGTCGCCGCCAGTTCGAGTCCCGGGTACAGCGGGCTGATCGGCAGCAGGGAGTTGGGCAGGAAGAGCTTGTGGAACTCGCTGATGTCCAGGGCGGTGACCCAGTGCAGGAATTCGTCGAAATGCGCGAATGCCGCCGGGGAATGCAGCAGCTTGATGCCGTAGGTCGCGACGGCGAGCAGGAGCAGAAGCGCCACGCGCTCGCCGCGGGCCGTTGCCGGCCAGGCCGCTCGCATGGCAACCGGGAGGAACAGCATGGCGAAGCCGGACCACAGCAGCGGAAACGCCCAGCCGCGCTCCCGGAAGCCGCCGTAATGGGCGACGGCAATCGCCAGCAGGCACGACGCGCTGGTCAGGCCGAGCGCCGCGATCCACCAGAGATTGATGGGCGCCGTGTCCGGGGCGGCGTCAAGCTTGAGGGCCGGCCCGATCAGGTGGAGGAAGGCGCCCGCCGGGCCGCGGGACCGCCGCCTCGTGCCCGCATGCCGCTCCAGCCGGAGACCGCGGGCGCGCGAAGCCTTGTCGGCGGCCGGCATCCTCAAACGCTGAGCGCCCGGCGATAGATGTCCTCCAGCCGGTCGGCGCAGTCCTCCCAGCTCGGCAGGGCGACCGTGGCGCGGGCGCGGCCGTCGGCGAGCGCCGCCGCCATCGCGTCGGCGACCTGCGCGCAGGATGCGCCGGGCGCCACGGTTTCGACGAGGCCTTCCTCCGCCATTTCGGTGAAGCCCGAGCAGTCCGTGACAAGGACGCGGCGGCCCAAGGCGAGCGCCTCAAGCACGGCCACCGGATGCGCCTCGTAGGCGCTCAGCAGGACAACGAGCGACGCCGAGCCGAGGATGGCTGCCAACCGGCCCCGCTCGGACGGAGGAACTCCGCCGATCTCGACGGAGTTGCCAAGCCCGAGCCGTCCGGCAAGCGCGAGGAGGTCCGGCTTGTAAGGCCCTTCGCCCAGGATGCGCAGCTTGGCCCCGGGGACGCGCTTCAGCAGTTCGGGCATCGCCTCGATCGCGCGGTGATGGCCTTTGTAGCGTTCGAGGCGCCCGATGGACACGATCAGCGGAGGCCCGGCCTCGGCAGCGTCCGGACGGCCGCGCCAGGCGAGCTGGGCGCCGTTCGGCACCACGCTGACCCGGCCGCGCGGGAGGCGCATCTTCGCGCTGAACAGGTCCGCCTCGAACCGCGAAACCGCGATCCAGTGGGCCGCGCGGCGCACCAGGCCGCGGAGGACGGCCCATTGCGCGCTCCGCAGCAGGTTCCTCGCGGCCGAGGAATGGCCTCCGCTGTGGAAGGTGATCACGAACGGGATGCCGTTCCGGGCCGCGGCGAGCATGCCAAGCGGCGCCACGAACGTGTGGCAGCCCTGCACATGGATGATGTCGCAGCCGGCGTTCCCGACTTCGCCCCAGAGTCCGGGGGCAACGTAGTAGTCGCGGCGCCTCGGCCAGGCTTTCACCCGCCTGATCCGCACGCCCGCCGCAACCTCGTCCGCGGCCAGCGACCCGGTCCGGTCGGTCGTCAGCACCGCAACCGAATGCCCCTTCGCCGCGAGCCGCCGGGCGACCTCGTGGACGTGGGTTTCGATGCCGCCCATGTCGGGGAGGTATCTCGGCGTCAGCATCAGGATGCGCAACGGCCCGGCTTCGCACCTGCCTGCCGGGCGGCGCGGGCCTGCGCCGACGGCCGGCGGACCGCCGCCGCCTGCCTCGGTGGCAGGGGACGCGGGACTCAACCCAAGTGGCCCGCCGCCACGGGGGCGGCCAACCGGCTTGCGGGAGCGAAGCGCTCGCGCACGATCACCTTCAAGACGCGCCAGCCGTCCGGAAAGGCGCGGAGGTTGCTTTCGCCGTGCAGCCGCGCAGCCTCAAGGCTTGGAACCTCCACGATCCTCAAGCCGGCCTTGAGCGCCTGGACGTTGAGGAACGTTTCCACCTCGAACCCGTCGCAGTTCGGCTTCAAAAGCTCGCAATGCTTCTGCCAGAATGCGAAGTAGCCGTAGCAGAGGTCGCTGAACGATCCGCCGTACAGGGCGCGGACAGCCTGGGTCAGTCCCCAGTTGCCGAGCATCCGGATGGCGGACATGTCGCTTGTGCCTCCGCCCTGGAGGAACCGCGACCCCCTTGCGAAATCGCCGCCAGCCATGAGCGCGCCGACGAAGAAGATGATTTCCCGGGGGTGCATCGAGCAGTCGGCGTCCAGCGCGACGATGACGTCCCCCGACGCGGCCGCGAAGCCGGACCGCAGCGCCGCGCCCTTGCCGCGCTGCGCCGCGGCGACGATCCTCATCCGGCTGGAGTGGCTGCGCGCCACCTCGACGGTGTTGTCGGTGGAATGGCCATCGACGACGATGATCTCATGGACCCAATCCGGCATCAGCGGAAGCAGGATACGGAGGTTCTCCGCTTCGTTCAACGTCGGGATCACCACCGACACGCGGGGCATCGCGGGAAAGGCGCCGGAGCTGCCGAGCCTGCCGGGGTCCGGGTCCGGCTTGGGCGGCTGATGCAGAACAGACAAGTCAAGCCTCCATGGACATCTGTCGCCTATTTGCTCGGATTTGCAGCGGTATCGACGACGCGCACGAGGTCGCCAGGCTGCAATTGCACTGAAGCGTCGGTGATCATGGTTGTGCTGTCTTCGCTGCGCCGCAGGACTTCGAACCTGACGTTCTCGACGCTCACATCTGGGCTCAAGGCGGGTCCAAGCAGCTTCGCCACCCCGGCGTCCGCCGCCAGGGTCGGGATCAGCTCGTCGATCTCGCGCTGCTGCGCGGCGATCTCCCGTTCGATCTCGGTGCTTGTGTCCGCCTTGAACTTCGCCTCGTCCAGTTGGGCAAGGGAAAGGCGTTGCTCCGCTTCTGCGATGGTGCTGTGGACGCCCGCTTCCCGGTCTTCGGCATCGGCAAGCTCGCTTTGCACCTGCACGAGCATCAGGTTGCCGACCGTGCCGTTGCTGAACAGCTTCTGCATGCCGCCGAAACGGCCTTTTCTCAAATCGATGCTTGCCTGCAGGGGCGCGAGCCGCTCGCGCGTCACCTGCACCACGCGCCGTGCCGTTTCGATGGCGACCGACAAGGCTTCTTGCCTTTGCTGGCGGGCCTTGACCACGCTCACGCGCTGCGCCTGCTCCTCGGAGACCGTCGCTTCGGCGTCCCGCGGCCCTGCAAGCTCGACGAGCTGGCGAGGAATGGACACCGGGGTGCCGTCAAGCTCGGCACGCAGGACAGCCTGCTTGGCCAGCACGCGCCTCAGCCGGCCGTTCGAGAATGCCGACTTGCCGCTTGTCCTGATGGCTTCGACCGCCGCGTACCGGTCGATCTCGTTGCGCACGAAGCCGCCGGCAAGCGCGACGACGTGCAGCGGCGTCAGACCCGGCTGATACTTGAACACGCCAGGCTGCTTCACTGGCCCGATGACGTATATCGGCTGACGTTCGGCGATTTCGATGTTCACGAAACCTGGATGCCCGACAACCCTCACAAACGCCGACTGAAGTTCGGCAGCAACGTATGCCATGCTGCGGTTGGCCACGACGAAGTCGTCCAGCAAAGGAATTGAAATGCGAAAATCGGCTTGAACCGAGAACTCTCCAGAAAGCTCCGTGTGCAAGTAGAAGCTTGACTCCGGTCTTGCCGGCCTATTCAGGTTCGCCCATTTGTCCTCGGCATCGCCGAGCCGTTCATAGAACGAGATCCTGAGCTTGTCTCCGACCGCCAGTTTAAGCGCCTCGGGCATTGCAGTTCTCGGCTGGCTTGGGGCCGCGGCCGCGGCTGGCGTCGATGGCTCGCCCTCTTTGTCGGACACGACGCCATCGGCAACCGTGGCAGAGCTAAAAGCCAGAAGGCCCGCAACAACGGACAAGACGGAAATCGTCGCCGGCCTGAACTGACGCCGCGCCAAGCTTCGGGGGTTCGAAACAGCCATTGGTCAAGCTTTCCAATTCCAAGCGCATGACAGGGTCTTCAAGTCTCGGTTTTCGAATGGGATCGCGGCTGGCCAGGCATGCGGCCGCATGTCGAGCATGGCGGCAGCGTTCAGTTGCGCGGCGCGGCGGGCTGGCTGAAGGGGCCATCGCCGCACTCGGAAGCGCAGCCAAGCCTTGCGTGCCCGGCCGGCAAGCGCTTGGTGGCCTCGGGCGGCGGGCTGTTCCGATGCGGAGCGGCGAAGGACCTCCGGACACCGTTTCCAATGCCGAGCGAGGCGCTTCGCGGACGCCGCCCAGACAGGACGGCCCAGGCGCCCGCACAAAGGACTTCTTTTCGGCATTGATTGGGTTTGACATCGCTTCCCCTGCCGCGAATTCGCCATCGTCCCTATCCTCCCCGCCTCTGGCGCCGCCCGGCCAGGAAGAAGGATTATAGGCTTTACGATCCCTACTATGTGGGCACTTCAGTTTGAGATCATTTGTTGTAAAATCACTTGAGGGCGGTTGACAAGCGGACATTGAGAATATCAGGAAGTCGCATCTGGAAGTAGTAAAGTCTCCAAGTTGCATCGACAAATAATTGTGCTTGTTCGGCAACAGCCGGGTTTGCGGGCGCCAGCACAGATGCTCTTAGTATCCTGCTGTTGAAGTCTTGTGCGCGTCAACAGACGGATTTGTGATTTCACTGATACGCACAGATTCCAGTGCGATATCAAATCAAATAGCCATTCCGGATAGCAAAAGTAAGTGGGCATTCCTAATAGTTCGCTGTCTGGGTGCCGTATATAGGCAATTTGAACCAGCAGTCCGGTTCTCGCGCCCTGGGCGCAGGCCACGCCGCCGGCGGCGCGCACCCTTGCGCCGGCGCGGCACCCCGATGGCTCGGTTCACCGACGAAACGGCGGCATGGACGCTCCGGGCTGCTGCGTTCCGCCTCGACCTGCGTCAGGCCGAAGGCCCGGTGATCCGCTCCGCCGTTCGTCTGATTGGGCTTGCTCCCGTGGTTTCCGGCCATGCGACGCCGGGCGGGCCAAACCGGGGGACCGGTGGCGACAGTTCGGGAAAGGCGGCGTGCCGGAGGAGTGCAAGCCTGCCTGGACCCCCGGAAGAGCCGCCGCAGGCCGCCCGGCCCGTACGAGTGTTTCCCAGGAAGGCCGCGAGGGTCCGGCCGTGCCGGCGTCCGTGGACGGGGCGGCTCTTGCCGGGCAAGTCGCCCGCCTCCTTGCCGAAGCGGAACGCCGGGGCGCGCAGCCGTGGCCGCGCCGCGCTTCGGGCTGCGGCGCAGGGCGGGGTGCAGGTCCGGTCAGCACGTCCGCCCTGGCGGCATGGCCTCCCTGGACGCGCCATCCGACTTGACGCCCCGCGGCGATGCGGCGACGTTGGGGTGGCCGGCCATGAAGTTGCCTGCGCGTCGCCGCCGGCGAGTTGCTGCAAGGAGATGGAGACCCGGCCGCCGGCATCGGCAAGCGAGGCCGCTCCCGCTCGGCGGCTGCGCCGGAGGACGCCCGGGCACGGCGGCAGCCATCCCGGCCATCGGACGGGCGGCTCGCCAGCGCCATGAGGCGGCGTCCTGCCGTCGCGGCCAGGACGCATGGCCGGCCAGCGGAGCCGCGGCAGCCAGGCACGTCTCTTGAGGAGGAAGCCCACACATGAGCAAACAGAACGTCGCCGGCCTGGTCGTCGAGGCGCTCTACGCCGCCGGCGTCCGCCGCATCTACGGCGTGGCCGGCGACAGCCTGAACGCCCTCACCGAAGCCTTGCGCCAGCACGGCGGCATCGACTGGGTCCACACCCGGCACGAGGAGGTGGCCGCCTTCGCGGCCGGCGGGGAAGCGCACCTGACCGGCTCGCTCGCGGTCTGCGCCGGCAGTTGCGGGCCGGGCAACCTGCACCTGATCAACGGCCTGTTCGACTGCCACCGGTCCCGCGTGCCGGTGCTGGCCATCGCGGCGCAAATCCCGAGCGCCGAGATCGGGCGCAACTACTTCCAGGAAACCCATCCGCAGAACCTGTTCGGGGAGTGCAGCCACTTCTGCGAGATGGTCACGACCCCCGAGCAGATGCCCGGCGTGCTGGAAACCGCGATCCGGACCGCCGTCGCCAAGCGCGGCGTGTCCGTGCTCGTGCTGCCCGGCGACGTCGCCATGCTTCCCATGCCGTCCGACGCGGCCCTGTCGCCCTTCCTGCTGCCCGCCCCCGCGGTGGTGCGCCCGGCGGACGGCGAGTTGGACGCGCTGGCCACGCTGCTGAACGGGTCCACCAAGGTGACGCTGCTGTGCGGGCGCGGCTGCGCCGACGCCCACGCGCCGCTGATGCGCCTGGCCGAAACCCTGAAGTCGCCCATCGTCCACGCGCTGGGCGGCAAGGAGGGCGTCGAGCACGACAACCCCTACGACGTCGGCATGACCGGGCTGATCGGCTTCAGCAGCGGCTACCAGGCCATGATGGGCTGCGACATGCTGCTGATGCTCGGCACCGACTTCCCGTACCGGCAGTTCTACCCGACGGACGCGACCATCGCCCAGGTGGACCTGCGGGCGGAGAACCTCGGGCGCCGCTGCCGTATCGACCTCGGCGTGGTCGGCGACGTGGGCGCGACGTTGGAGGCGCTGCTGCCGCGGCTCACGCCCATGTCCGACCGCGCGCACCTTGATGCGTGCCTCGCCGCCTTTGCCAAGTCGCGGGAGGGCCTGGACGACCTCGCGGTGGGCCGCCCCGGGCACAAGCCGATCCACCCGCAGTTCCTGGCCAAGACGCTGAACGAGCTGGCGTCCGACGACGCGGTGTTCACCTGCGACGTGGGCACGCCGACCATCTGGGCCGCGCGCTACCTCAAGGTGGGCGGCAAGCGGCGGCTGGTCGGCTCCTGGAACCACGGCTCCATGGCCAACGCGATGCCGCAGGCCATCGGCGCGCAGGCCACCTACCTGAACCGGCAGGTGATTTCCTTGTCCGGCGACGGCGGCTTCACCATGCTGATGGGCGACCTGCTGACGCTCGTGCAGCACAAGCTGCCGGTCAAGGTCGTGGTGTTCAACAACGGCAGCCTGGGCTTCGTCGAGATGGAGATGAAGGCGGCCGGGCTGCTGGAGACCGGGGTCGCGCTGGTCAACCCGGACTTCTCCGCGATGGCCCGCGGCGCCGGGCTGTTCGCCCAAAGGGTCGAGGACCCAAGCGAACTGGCGGACGCCGTGCGGGCGGTCCTGGCGCATGACGGCCCCGCCCTGCTCGACGTGGTGACGGCCCGGCAGGAGCTGGCGATGCCGCCCAAGCTCGGCGCGAAGCAGGCCGCCGGCTTCAGCCTGTGGGTCGCCAAGGCCGTGCTGGACGGGCGCGGCACGGAGGTCCTCGACCTCGCCCGCACCAACCTGTTCCGTTGAAGGGGCCGGGAGCACCGCCATGCGCGTCGGATTGTTCGTCCCCTGCTACGTCGATGCCTTCGAGCCGGATGTGGGCATCGCGACGCTTGAGCTGCTGGAGCGGCTGGGCCTCGATGTGGACTACCCGTATGACCAGACCTGCTGCGGCCAGCCGATGACCAACACCGGCTGCCACGAGGAGTCGGCCGCGACGGAGGCGCTGTTCGTACGCAACTTCGCGCCCTACGATTATGTCGTTGCCCCGTCCGGCTCCTGCGTCCATCAGGTGCGCCACAACCTCGACGCCATCGAGCAGACGGAGGAGGTGCGCCGGGTCCGCGCCAGGACGTTCGAGCTGGTGGAGTTCCTGCACGACATCCTGCAGGTCGATGCGTTCCCCTGGGCCGAGTTCCCGCACAAGGTGGCGTTGCACCACAACTGCAACACGCTGCGCGGCCTCGGCATCGCCAGCATGTCGGAGCTGCGGGGGCGCCAGTTCTCCAAGCCACGTGACCTGCTGGCCCGGGTGCGCGGCATCGAGTTCGTGGAGCTGGCCCGGCCCGACGAGTGCTGCGGCTTCGGCGGCACCTTCTCGGTGTTCGAGGCGGGCGTGTCGGCCAAGATGGGCCACGACAAGGTGCAGGACCAGATGCAGAGCGGGGCGGAGTACGTCGCGTCCTCCGACAGCTCCTGCCTGATGCACCAGCAGGGCTGCGCCGAGCGCGCCGGCATTCCCGTCAAGCACATCCACATCGCCAAGATCCTGAACGGAGCGCGGGCATGAGCGAGGACATGGCCAAGCCTGGGCCGATGCTGCACCCCGAGTTGCGCGACCCAGGCCCGCCGGAGAGCGAGACGCGCCATGGCCGCCGCCTCGACCACGCCGAGGGCACGTCCCAGCCCATGTCCTCCGGCCGGCCCGAGCCGCAGCCGCGCGGCGCGGTGGTCCGCGGCAACCGACCGGTGGACCAGAGCGAGGCCGCCGACCGCTTCATCGCCGCGACCGAGCACGAGAAGATGCACGACGAGCGGCTGTGGGACCTGCGCCGCAAGCGCGACCGCGAGATGCACGGCATCGCGGAATGGGAGGAGCTGCGCAGCCTGGCGTCCGCCATCAAGGAGCACGCGCTCGCCCACCTCGACGAGTACTTGGAGCAGTTCGAGGCCAACGCGCGGGCGCAGGGCGTCCACGTCCATTGGGCCGCGGACGGGGAGGAGCACAACCGGATCGTGCTGGGCCTCCTGCGCGACCACGGCGCCCGGCGGCTGATCAAGAGCAAGTCCATGCTGACCGAGGAGTGCGGCTTCCGCGATTTCATGAAGGAGCAGGAGGTCGAGGTCGTCGAGACCGACCTGGGCGAGCGCATCCAGCAGCTCGACAACGAGGCGCCGAGCCATGTCGTCGTGCCCGCCGTCCACAAGCTGCGCGCCGACGTGGCCCGGGTGTTCCACGAGAAGCTGGGGTCCGACCCGAACTCGCGGGACGTGCCCTACCTCGCCCGCCAGCAGCGGGACGCGACCCGGCCGCTGATCCTCGGCGCCGACGCCGGCATGACCGGGGCCAACTTCGCCGTGGCGGAAACGGGCGGCATCGTCGTCTGCACCAACGAGGGCAACGCAGACCTGTCCGCCAACACGCCGCCCCTGCACATCGCCTCCATCGGCATCGAGAAGGTGATCCCGCGGCTCGACCACCTCGCGGTGTTCATCAGGCTGCTGTCCCGCAGCGCGCTGGGATCGCCGATCACGCAGTACACCTCGCACTTCCGCGGCCCGCGCCGGGGTGGGGAGATGCACGTGGTGCTGGTGGACAACGGGCGGTCCGAGCGGCTGGGGATGGAGAAGTTCTGGACGTCGCTCAAGTGCATCCGCTGCGGGGCCTGCATGAACACCTGCCCGGTGTTCCGGCGCAGCGGGGGCCTGAGCTACGGCGCGACCTATGCCGGGCCGATCGGCCTCATCATCAACCCGACCTTCAACGCCCGGAAGTACAGCAAGCTGCCGTTCTCCTCCACGCTGAACGGCTCCTGCACCAACGTGTGCCCGGTGAAGATCAACATCCACGAGCAGATCGCCGACTGGCGCCAGGTGATGTCGGAGACGCACGAGCTGCCGCTGATGAAGAGGGCGGCGATGAAGGCGGCGGGCGTGCTGCTGTCCAGTCCCAAGCTGTACCGGGCGGCGCTGCCGATGGCCGACAGCGCGCTCAGGCACCTGCCGCGCTTCGTGATCTACAACCGGCTGAACAGCTGGGGACGCGGGCGCGAGATGCCGCCGGCGCCGCGGCAGACGTTCCACCAGTGGTATGCGGAGAACCGCGCAGCCAAGGAGGGAGCGCAGAAGCACAAAGGGACCGGGCCATGAGCAGCCGCGACGCCATCCTCGCCGCGGTGCGCGCGCACCGGCCGAAGGGGGACCGGCCGGAGCCGGCCGTGCCGCCGTTCGGCCGGGAGCCGCCGCCGGACCTGCTGGCCGAGTTCGCCCGCAGGCTGGAGCAGATGGGCGGCACGTTCCTGCAGCCCGGCGCCCCCGACCCGCTCGCCCCGGTGCGGGACAAGCTGCGGGATGCCAAGGTCGTCTGCTCCAACGTGCCGGAGGTCGCGGGCAACCGCGCCCTGGCGCCGGACATGCCGCCGGCAGACCTCGCCGACGTGGACTTTGGCGTGGTTCGCGCCGCCTTCGCGGTGGCGGAAACCGGCTCGGTCTGCCTGACCGAACGGGAGCTTGGCGTCAACACCCTGGGCTACCTGCCGCAGCACCTGGTCGTGCTGCTCGACCCCGCGGACATCGTGCCCGACATCCACGGCGCCTACCGCCGCCCGGAGTTCCGCACGGCGCACTACGCGGTGTTCCAGACCGGCCCGTCCGCCACCGCCGACATCGAGGGCGTGCTGATCCACGGCGCCCAGGGCGTGCGGTCGCTGTCCGTGCTCCCGCTGGCGCGGGGTTGAGCAGCGAGCGAAGTGGGCCTGAACCCCGCGCCGGCGGGGTTCCGCCCCGGGACCCGGCCCGCCATGGGCTTGCGTCCGGCGCGCCGCCGCGCCACACCACCGCGCCATGCCGCCGATCATCTCCGTCGCCAACCTCTCGAAGACCTACGCCTCCGGCTTCCAGGCGCTGCGCAACGTCAGCTTGGACATCCGGCGCGGCGAGATCTTCGCGCTGCTCGGCCCGAACGGGGCCGGCAAGACCACGCTGATCGGCGCCATCTGCGGCATCGTCCGGCCAAGCGCCGGCACGATCCTGGCGGACGGGCACGACATCGTGCGCGACTTCCGCGCCGCCCGCGCCAAGATCGGCCTGGTGCCGCAGGAGCTGACCACCGATGCGTTCGAGACGGTGTGGGCCACCGTGGGCTTCAGCCGCGGCCTGTTCGGCAAGCCCGCGGACCCGGCCTACATCGAGCGGACGCTCAAGACCCTTTCGCTGTGGGACAAGAAGGACAACCGCATCATGACGCTGTCCGGCGGCATGAAGCGCCGCGTGCTGATCGCCAAGGCCCTGTCGCACGAGCCGGCCATCCTGTTCCTCGACGAGCCGTCGGCCGGCGTGGACGTGGAGCTGCGCCAGGACATGTGGCGCCTGGTGCGGACCCTGCGCGACAGCGGCGTGACCGTGATCCTCACCACCCACTACATCGAGGAGGCGGAGGAGATGGCCGACCGCGTCGGCGTGATCAGCCGGGGCGAGATCATCCTGGTGGAAGAGAAGGCCGAGCTGATGCGCAAGCTCGGGCGCAAGCAGCTCACGCTGCAGTTGCAGGCGCCGCTGGACCAGGTGCCGCCCGCGCTTGACGCCTACCGCCTGGAGCTGGCCCGGGGGGGCACGGAACTCGTCTATACCTACGACACCCGGGGGGAGCGCACGGGGATCACGGCGCTGCTGCGCGACCTCGGCGCTGCCGGCATCCGGTTCCGGGACCTGCAAACCAGCCAAAGCTCGCTGGAGGACATCTTCGTCGGGCTGCTGCGGGAGCGGGCATGAACGTCCACGCGGTCCGGGCGATCTACGGCTTCGAGATGGCGCGCACCCGGCGCACGCTGCTGCAAAGCATCGTGGCGCCGGTGATCTCGACCTCGCTCTACTTCGTGGTGTTCGGCGCGGCCATTGGCTCGCGGATCAGCACCGTGGAGGACGTGCCATACGGCGCGTTCATCGTGCCGGGCCTGGTGATGCTGTCCCTGCTGACGCAGAGCATCGCCAACGCCTCCTTCGGCATCTACTTCCCGCGCTTCTCGGGCACCATCTACGAAATCCTGTCCGCCCCGGTGTCGCCGTTCGAGATCGTGCTGGGCTACGTCGGCGCTGCGGCGACCAAGTCGGTGCTGCTCGGCGTCATCATCCTGCTCACCGCGTCCTTGTTCGTGCCGCTGCGGATCGGCCACCCGGGCTGGATGGCGCTGTTCCTGCTCCTGACCGCCGCGACGTTCAGCCTGTTCGGCTTCATCATCGGGCTGTGGGCAGACGGGTTCGAGAAGCTGCAGCTCGTGCCGCTTCTGGTGGTGACGCCGCTCACCTTCCTGGGCGGCAGCTTCTATTCCGTGGACATGCTGCCGCCGGCCTGGCGGACGGTGACGCTGTTCAATCCGGTGCTCTACTTGGTCAGCGGCTTCCGCTGGAGCTTCTTCGGCCGGGCGGATGTCAGCGTCGGCGCCAGCCTCGGCATGACCCTGGCCTTCCTGTGCGGGTGCCTTGCGCTCGTGACGTGGATGTTCAAGACGGGGTACCGGTTGAAGAACTGAGCGCCGCCCAACGTCGGCCTGGCTGCCTGCCCATGGCGCCTGCCGGGCTTCCAGAAGGAAGGGAGGCGAAGGCCCGAATGAGGCGCGTCCTGTTCCTGTGCGGCCGGAACCGGCTGCGCAGCCCCACCGCCGAGCATGTCTTTTCAGCGCAGGCCGGCATCGAAGCGATGTCCGCAGGCTTGGACAACGATGCCGATGTCGCGTGCACGCCGGAGCTGCTTGAGTGGGCCGACATCGTCTTCGTCATGGAGCGCTCCCACCGGAAGAAGTTGGCAAGCCGGTTCAAGCGGCACCTCAAGAATGCCCGGGTGGTCTGCCTGGACATTCCTGACCGCTACGGGTTCATGCAGCCCGAACTCGTGCGGCTGCTGCACGCGCGGGTGGACCGGCACCTGCGCCGCGGCGTCGAACGGCCTCGCGGCGCCTAGCAGCCGGGCAACCGCCGCATCGGTTCTCGACAGGCCCTGGCGCCGCTTGGGACGGGCGGCTTCCCGGTCGGCGGACCTTACTGGATCGCGCCATGGTCGGTCTGCACGACCCATGAGGTCCCGCGCTGGGTGATGCTGGTGACGCGGCCGACGCCGGGCACCTGGTCGCCGACCGAGACCAAGTACCTGGCGCCCTGCCCCGGCACTGAGTTGGCATCGCCCAGCACCGCCATGCCCAGCGACGCCGCTTCCACATGGTAGTCACGCGCAGTGCGGGCGAAGCCGGCCGCCGTGGCGTCGGCAGCCGCGGCGTTGCCGTCGCCGGACGACGCGGGAGCGGGCAGGGCCAGCGGGTCGGCCTGCCGCTTGCCAAGCCTCGAAGCGGCGCCGGCTGGGTCGCGTGCGAATGCGGGGCCGAGCCGCTGCTCGATGGCCTTGCTGCTGGCTTGCAGTGCATCGGCCAGCGTTGCCGCCTGCGCACGGGCTTGGGCGTATTCGTCGCGCGCATCGCGCAAGCCCTGCGCGGTCGCGGCCAGGCGTTGCTCAAGGTCTGCCACCTTGCCTTGCAAAACGCCGGCCGAGCCTGCGGCCTGGGTGCGCAGCCTCTCGTTTTCGGCCTGCATGTCGCGCATGAGCAGGCCCATTTGCCGCACCAGGGCGATCGTGTCGGCCAACTGTTGCGCAGTGACGCCCGGCGGCGCAGATCCCGCTGCCGCCTCTGCCGCCTCTGCCGCCTCTGCCGCATCGGACGAAGCGGCGGCAACAGGCGGGAAGCGTCCCGGCTCGGCTTGGGCGGGCGCCGGGTCGGCTTGTCCTGCCGGCTCGGGCGTTGGTACGGCAGCGGCGGCCACGGGCCGTGCCGATGGCGGCGCCGGGCGCAGGGCCGTGTCCCCCGTCGGCCCGTCTGGTGCCGGCGGCACGACAGGCTCCGCCTCGGGCGCCGGCGGGGACGTGGGCAGCAACAGCGCGATCCTCTCGCCTACCGTGCGGAACACCGCCTGGTCTGCCGCAAGGTCATGGACACGCTGGGCAAGGCTCGCCAAGGCGGCGTTGACCACGGCCGGGATGTCCTCGGGCGTCCTTGCAGCCGATGCGCAATAGCCTGCCGCCGCAAGCGCGCACAATGCCAGCGCCGCGGCCGTGCCCAGCAGGGCCTTGCGGATGGGGTGCCGCCGCGCCGGGAGGGCCGCCGCCGCCGCGGGCGGGCCATACTGATCGTCCTCCGTAGGAAGGTTCAAGCGTGCCGCGGCAGCGCGCAGCGCCTCGAAGGTCGGGTTTGGCGGCCGGGGAGGCTCCACAAGCTTCGGCGGCGGCGAGGGATGGTGGAGGTAGGACGCGCTGTATTTGCTGTCATAGCGCCGCTGCTTCTTCGCGAACTTCGCGTCCAGCGACTGGGACGTGAGAGTATGGAGGGGGATGACGGGCATCTTCGGAGCCACCTGCGTCTAGACGAAGTTGATGTTCGACAAGATGGCGGATAGTCCCAAACGGTACGATGGTTTGGTTTCGGCCATCCCGACTTTCTGCAAAGAAACAGCGTTGCTTGTCAAACAGGCGGGGCGGCGCGTGCGGCGTCGCCGACGCATGGTTTTGCACCTTCGCGTTTTCTGCCCCACTGGGCGCCTTTTCGCGCCAGCAAGCTCTTCGTCGCCTTTCCCGTCCAGGCGCCGCCCCGGATGGTGTCCGCGGGGGTGGTGCAAATTCGGCATCCGTAAGGGTGCAGGGCTGGAGCATGACGCGAAAGCTGCGCCAAACCAGGACATGATCCCGGATAGACACCAAAGGTTCAGGATGACTGTTGCGGGTGCGGAGAGAGTGGGATTCGAACCCACGGTACGCTTGCACGCACACACGCTTTCCA